>DATCRE010000211.1:0-3143 GCA_036569145.1 Cyclobacteriaceae bacterium | reverse complement strand
ACCGGTCAGTGCAACGTAACGCGAGACACATGACGTCTGGTTTTGATAACAGCTCTTTGAATTCATGGACCGAGTATCGGGTTGTTGAAAGATTTAATTGATTGCTCCGTTGAACAAGTTCCCAGCAACGAAGAATATCATCTTCTTGCGTAGGAGTAAAGGCTTCAACTTTCATTTCGCAACGCTCCAGAAAATCTTCGTATGTACCTGCAAAGGTTGCTCTGGCATCATCCCTCACTTGCTCAGTTAAATAACTCTCTCGTCGTTTTTTGCTTGCAGTTGTTATGGGAACATCAAATTCTTTATATGAAAGTATCTCGACAATTTGTTTTTCATTGTACGTTTTTACCGTTGGCAAGGCTGATTTAATTTCGTCACGTTCAAAAGATGAGTCATCGATAACGGCAAAGGCATCAATACCTATATTTAATTTTTTACTGATAACTTTTATGTTTTCACTTTTCTGCGACCAGTTAATAGCAGGATGCAGAAAGTAATGATCTAACCCAAAAGCTTTAAGTTTTTGCCATGCAGGTTCAAAATTATTTTTACTGACAATGGTTTGGAGAATGCCACGCTCATCCAGTTGTTCAACAAGTTCAGCGGCATGGTTTATGAGGACTACATCATTATCTTCGGATAAAATTCCTCTCCATAGCGTATTATCCAGATCCCATGCAACGCATTTTACTGTAGGAGATGATTCTGCATGATTGCTTTTATCCTTCTTGTATTTTACAAAATCGAGCCATGTAAAGATTAATCTTTTTTCTTCTGGTTCATGACTTTCAGGATAGAGGTAAACATAACCTTCAAGATCATTCATCTTAAAATCAATAAAGGGAATACTGAAACGATTATAACCTTGCCTGATAACAAACGAACTGCGGTATTGTGTTGTGCGAAAGCGATTCACTTCTGTGAAGTATTCAAGAATGAGATTAAAGCTTTCGGGTTGGGGCGAATAACATTCAATAACAAAAGCATCAAACAAAGAACTGTTGAATGGATATTTGCTTCGGAATTTATTTCGGACGTTAGTTTTCTCTTCACGTGTTAGCATGATGTACGATTGCTGTCGTGTATGACGTATAGCATTGCCGGGAAATGACTGATTGAGATCAGCTTCCAGTTTGGCCCACTTACGAAACGTTATATCAGCACCAAAATCAAAATGACCAGCTACGTTGGTGTTCGGATAAATTCCATACACAAAACGAGCGCATGCTCCATCTTGTCGTGCCTTGTATAAACTACATGATGTGTAACATTCAGGAACAGCACATTCTACGCAATGCTCTTCCCAACGCATGTTGAGTATATGTTCCAGGTTGTTTTTATCAATGCAAGAGGGCATCGTTGGAATATGAATTTCCTTGTTCGCTAATTCCTCATTTGCCCATTCAACCTGGAACATAGTTTACTAACAGCTTTTAAAAATTTACATTCATACCAGAAGGTTTCCAGTAACGCTCGTAGTAGAGATTATCTTTAATGCTATACGAGTAATTGCGAATATGATTTAACCAGGCTTGCGACATTTGGCTTTCGTACTGTCGCAGTAAATCTAATTTTTTGTGAACGTCGACCTCTACGATAACAGGTTCTAATTTCTGCGTCTTTAAAATATCGTATTGTTTTTGATGATCATAATTTCCGAGTGCAGCATAGGGGAGGTCTTCGTAAAAATATACCTGGTAACCAACGTCTCTAAATTGCAACCCGACTTTGTGCGTTATAATGTGATCAGCATGATCTAATCCCAATGGAAAAAAGATCAGATCATCTTTTGTTATCAGGCCTTGTAGCCTTTCAGTTATTTCATTGATAATCATTTGCTCACTTGTTGCCCTGTTTCCAAAGCGTAATGGTAAATCATGCAAATCAAGAAAATCGCAAGTATAGTGTAGTTTGTCAATAATAGATTTCTCTTCTTCCTTTCTGAGTTGTGATATGGATACTTCATCTTTAGGATAACTTGATCCGCTGATCGCATTTGGATTTGTCCAGTTAGAGATCGTGAAGAGGTATAGTATGTTTACGCGTTTGCTCTTGTTTGTCAGATCCATAACAAGTCCACCGAGGCTAAGGATGGCATCATCAATATGTGGTGAGATTATATGGATCATTGATTTTACTTGTTATCCGTTGAATTATCTTTCATGTGTCTGTACAGTAAGATCAGCTTATCAAATTCTTTTGTGATGGTAGAAGTGATGTTGTCGTTACTGATCTCGACATCGCCAAGAGAATAATTTTTGCCAATGATAAAATCAAAGTAAGGCCACTGATCTGCCTTTGTAAATTCCCAAAGTACTTCTTCGTTTTGAAATGATTCTACAGGCTTGCGTTCGCCAACTATTTCTATCCAGTAGCCAGCACCTAATGAAGAAAGAAGCCGAAAGAATGTAGCTCTGTAAGCAGCATCCAACATCTGGCGCTGAAAGAATTCACGATCTTCTTTTCCTGTTCCGGCTTTGCCGGGCACAAGCCAGAGCCCAATGTTTTTAGGTAAGATAATTACCAGCATGCTCATGAAGTTTGCAAACAACGCATCGTCAGAATATTTTTTTAATTCAGCGGCACGTCTTCCATACGCTAACCACATTGATTGTATTTTGTTTGCTGTGTGATAAGAGATATCAGAACTGCTAACAATCGCTTCCGCATTTGTATTCTCTTGCAGCTTTAAACCAGAGATATATTTCTGCAACGATTCATGAAGCTGTAGAAATTTATTTTTAACAGCCAATCGTTCAGCATGAACAGCTTCTGTTTGAAGTGTAGCCTTTGCATTTCCAAAGACGAGGTAATCCTCTTTCTTGAAGTATTGATTTTTGAATTTGAAATAATCCCAGTTAAAACCAGCCGTAGTAAGCTCCATGAATAATTTTTTTTCAGCACGCGATGCTATTTCGCGTTGCTTCAATGCGGGATAGATCAATTCATACTCATGGATCATTTCTTCTGTCAGTGTTTCACCAAATTCATAATAGCTGGTATACCACGACAAGAGCGCTTCTATTTCTTTAGGATCAATTATTTTTTTAAAGATCTCCTCATGATCTTTTAAACCTTCCATCGTAAGCTCACCAGAGCCTGTAAAGGCTACAGCCTTACGAAAGGGTAAATCAAAAATATAG
>DATCRE010000210.1:0-5016 GCA_036569145.1 Cyclobacteriaceae bacterium | reverse complement strand
ATCCGGAAAGTCCGGACACAATACTAAGATTGTTTCTTCCTGATCTACACCCGACAGGTAATACAAGTCGCTGTTCTGGCGAAAGCGCATGGTGCCATCCGAATTGGTAGGCATAATATCATTTGCATTCACAACGGCAACCGAGTTGCCTTTCATTTCTTTTATCAACCTTTTACGATTATTACTGAAGAGTTCTCTACCTGCACTTTTGTATCTCATAATCAATAGTTATTTTCGACGCACGCAATTTAATGAAACTCCATGAAGTCAACCATCCGTAAATCAAACTCATTACTAATACTTTTTATTCTGCTTTTTTCGATTGGGTATTCTCAGGCGCAGAGTCAGTATACTCCTACACCTGAGAATATGAAATCGCGTGAATGGTTTCAGGATGCCAGGTTTGGTCTTTTTATTCACTGGGGTGTATATAGTATACTGGGTGATGGCGAATGGGTTATGAACAATCAGCACATTCCTATCAAGGCGTATGAAAAGCTGCCATCCTTTTTCAATCCAACACAGTTCGATCCAAAAGAATGGGTAGCTATGGCAAAGGCATCGGGTATAAAATATATTGTAATCACCAGCAAACATCACGATGGCTTTGCCATGTTCGACAGCAAGGTTTCTGATTATAACATTGTCAAAAAAACTCCTTATGGAAAAGATGTGCTAAAGATGCTTGCCGACGAATGTCACGCACAAGGAATGAAACTTTTCTTCTATCACTCGCAACTCGACTGGCATCATCCTGATTATTTTCCACGTGGTAACACCGGAGGTGACTGGACTGGTCGTGAAGAGAAAGGCGATATGAACAAGTATCTTGATTATATGGATTCACAACTTACCGAATTGCTTACTAACTACGGTGAAGTAGCTGGTATCTGGTTTGATGGCATGTGGGACAAGAAAGATGCTGACTGGCGCCTCGAAAAAACATATTCGTTAATACATAAATTACAACCTGCAGCATTGGTGGGCAGCAATCACCACCGTGCGCCCTATGCAGGTGAAGACTTCCAGATGTTTGAAAAAGATTTGCCTGGCCACAACACAACAGGCTTTGCTCCTGAACAAAAGATTGGTGACTTACCTAAGGAGACTTGCGAAACCATTAATAACTCCTGGGGTTTTAATTTACAAGACGGAAGCAACAAAAGCAGAAAAGATCTGATTCAATACCTGGTGAAAGCTTCTGGTTATGGTGCCAACTTTCTATTGAATGTTGGGCCAATGCCTAACGGGAAAATTCAACCTGAACATGTTGCTCTTCTCAAGCAAATGGGTGAATGGCTTAACACCTATGGAGAAAGTATTTACGGTACGCGTGGTGGACCGTTGAGTGCACGCGAATGGGGTGTTGCTACACAAAAAGGAAATAAAGTTTTTATACATATACTAAACTGGGAGGATGAATCATTAACTATTCCATCATGGGGTAGGAAGATCAAGAGTGCAAAATTGTTTATTGATAAGACACCCATTAAATTCAGCGAGACAGAATTTGGAATTACTCTTAAAGTTCCAAAGGATAAAAGAGATGATGTTGATACAGTAGTAGAGTTGGAATTGAAATAATTAACTCCACTGTTAGAATCCTATTGAATAAAAATAAATCGGGCCAACCTTGTTATAGATTGGCCCGGCAATTCAATGATATAACTTTTGATTTTCTTTATAATTTCTTATCAATAGGATCACTCACTTCATCTGTAGTAACATAGTTGAGAAGAATAAATGTTACGAGCAAACCAGAGAACACACCTTCAAGCGCTACGATAAAAGCAGAAATGTAAGGATTAAGATAACGCCCCATCGGGTCTGTTGCTTTTATATGCTCCATCATGCCAACATCAATTTGCATCCAGATAAAAAGGAACAGCGCAAAAACCAGTGATCCGATGGCGCCCGTTGTAAAACCAGTAATTAACGCTCTGAAATAATTAAGATGCTCTTCGTGTGTTTGTTTAAATTTCTTCAATGCGAGATACACTCCCGCAATAAGAATAACGATGTTAACCAACCTTAATTCAACAACGTGACTAAAGCCAGCCACTTTCATAATAAGGAAGTAAACAATTAATCCGGCAGCAATGCGTAGACCATAGTTTTCAGGTATCCGATTTGGGTCTGTTAGAAGGCTCATATTTCTATTGGGTTATGTTAAAGGTTGATTTTGATGTAGTCTAATATTTGAATTTTCAGTCACATATTCAACGTTTTTCTTCCTTATAATTTTTCGTAACTTAGTTATACCAACCTAATTTCTATTATGAAAGCACTAAGGATTATCGGCATTGTTGCGGTAATTGCACTAGTACTGCTTGCCGTAACATTAATGACTACGCCCCCGCGCAAACACGTTGAAAAATCTATCGTGATTAACGCACAGCCTGAAGCTGTATTCAATGAAGTAAACAATCTTCGCAACTTCAATACATGGTCTCCCTGGGCAAAGATGGATCCTCAAGCCAAGTATACCTTTGATGGACCTGCCAGTGGTGAAGGTGCCCGCATGACGTGGGACGGGCCAAAAATTGGCAAGGGATCACAAGAGATAACCATCTCAGGAAAAAATCTTTTGGTAAGAAACTCTTTGAAGTTCGATGGCTTTCCTGGTGAATATTATAGTGAAATGAAGTTCACACCCGTACTTGAAGGTACTCGTGTAACGTGGGCATACGAGAGCGACCTGACAACAGCAGGAAGCATGGGTACTGCCATGGGAAAAATTGCCAGCATTGTTATGAATGGATCGATGGAAGAACAATTTGATGAAGGGCTTCAGAACCTCAAGAAAGTTGTAGAAAATAAAACAAAATCAATAAACAAGGTGGACGTGCCACCAACCTACGAGCAATAATTATTTCTTAAATAATAAAGCAGAAAACTGAAAGACAATTGGCTTTGAGTTTTCTGCTTTTTAATTTACAACCTTATTAACCTAAATCTTAAACCATATTATGAAAGCATTAAAAATCATAGGCATTATTATCATTGTTATTTTTCTCATCGTCATTTCACTTGTTCTCTTCTTACCTCCTCATGCCCACGTTGAACGTTCTATTGTTATCAATGCAAAGCCTGCACAAGTGTTTAATCAGCTTAACAGTTTTAAAAATTTTAATACGTGGTCACCATGGGCAGCGCTTGATCCCAATACTAAATATGAATACTCAGGTCCTGAAACAGGCGTGGGTGCATTTATGAGCTGGAGCAGTGAAGATAAAAATGTTGGCTCGGGCACTCAAAAAATTATTGAAAGTGAACCAGACTCGCATCTTAAAAACGAAATGACTTTCGGTGACTTTGATGGAAAGGCTTATGCTGAATTTATGCTCGCACCAGAAGGTAATGCCACAAAAGTTACGTGGTCGTATGATGGAGATATGTCTGGCATGTATAAAATATTGGGTTTGATAATGGATAAGATGCTTGGCCCCCAGTATGAGTTGGGATTATCTAATCTCAAGAAAGTTGTAGAAAGCCAACCTGTAGAAACAGAAACCATTCCTGCACCTGCTGATTCGACTGCGGTGAAATAATTTTCTTTAAAAAAATAAGTAAAGAGGTCGTTAGTAGCGATCTCTTTTTATTTATCTGTTTTTCTACCTTTGATCAATATCTTTCCATTATGACGTTTAACGAATTCAAACAAAGACTGAATAATGATGCGCCACCGCATTTTGACAATGTATTACTAAAAGCATTGTGGTATGATGGCAAAGGTGATTGGGACACTTCACATCACGTTGCTCAGGATGTTGAAACATTGGACGGCTCATGGGTGCATGCATACCTTCATCGCAAAGAAGGTGATCTTGGCAATGCCTCATACTGGTATCATCGAGCGAAAAGAAAAATGCCATCTTTTTCTTTAACGGAGGAATGGGAGCAGATTGTAAAAGAATTGTTACAGTAAATCCCAGATACTTTTAGCCATTTTTTTAAACTGATAATTTCTCTATCGCAATTCAAACTCAGCCATCTTCACATCTCTTGAATTACCTCCTATCATGACCTGAAACTTGCCAGGCTCTGCGCCAAAGGTCATATCCTTTTTGTAAAAAGAAAGATCATTGGTTGTAAGCTTGAACACAACATCTTTTGACTCTCCTTTTTTTAACATGATCTTTTCAAATCCTTTAAGCTCTTTAACAGGTCTTGTTACACTTCCAACAAGATCGCGGATGTAAAGCTGAACTACTTCTTCTCCATCATACAAACCTGTATTCGTTACTTTGCAGGTGACACTCAACTCTTCTTCATCCGTGATTGATTTTTTATTTAACACAACATCGCTATAAGTAAATGTTGTATAGCTCAATCCATAACCAAAAGGATATAAAGGATCGTTTGACTCATCGAGATATTTAGAAGTGTATTTGTTGTTACGATCCATCGGCCGTCCTGTATTTTTCATGTTGTAAAAAATCGGAATCTGACCAACAGATCGCGGGAATGTAACAGGAAGTTTACCGGATGGATTATAATCACCAAATAAAACATCAGCAATGGCATAGCCACTTTGTGTACCGAGGAACCATGTTTCCAAAATAGAAGAAACATTTTTATCAATCCAGTTAATAGTTAGTGGCCTGCCATTCATTAACACTACTACAACTGGTTTACCTGTCTTCTGAATTTCTTCTACCAGCTTTTGCTGAATACCTGGCAACTCCAGCGAAGCACGACTCGCTGCTTCTCCCGTCATCAATGCAGCTTCACCAACAGCAAGCACAACTACGTCAGCTTGTTTTGCTACGCGAATAGCTTCAGCTAAGTACTTTATTGAATCATCATTGATGTTACAGCCTTTAGCATACAACATCTGGCCTGCTGATGCTACTTTAGATTTAATACCTTCTATTAATGTTACTGCTTTAGACCAGTCGCCTGCAGCAGACCATGAACCAATCATCTCCTGACGTGCGTTGGCTAACGGGCCAATTACTGCTATCTTTTTTTGTGTTTTTGATAATGGTAATAGTTGTTTATCATTTTTCAATA
>DATCRE010000209.1:0-2928 GCA_036569145.1 Cyclobacteriaceae bacterium | reverse complement strand
AATTTCTTTCTTACAATTGTACCTGCCGTTTCAATCTGGATAAGATAAACACCGGCTGCAAAATCTTGTGAGTTAATAGTCTTTCTCACTTCTCCTGTTTTGAACACAGAGTTATGGACTTCATGACCGCTTACATCAAACATTTTTACAGGGGTGTTTTCCATAACTGCTTTAGGCAATTGTATCATAACAGATTTGTTTGCCGGACTTGGATAGACATTGATCTGGTCTGCCAATGGCATCTCTGTTCCTGTAATTACAGTTGGCAAATCTGTTGGATTCTCCAGCATGGCTGATTGATATACTTCTCCGGTATTTTCATCCTGAATGAAAACAATTATCCCTAGCTGACTCAAGTCATTAACATGCTCAACGTTCCATGTTAATGTATCTTTTGTAATTGTTGGAATAGATGGCGTGGTTATCATCGCAGTTCCAGATGCGCTTGGCAGGAATTTTCTCATGATAAAACCATCCGTGCCAACCGATTTCTCTATGATCACAACATGCATAATGGGTTTGGGATTGACCACCCCGAGCAAACCAATTTTGGTGATTTTAGAGACTACTGTAATCTGGTTAGGCTTAGCTGATGGAAGTGTTGCTATATCAATTTCAAAAGGAGAAGAACTTAAAGATCGTTTTGCAAGAGCAACCTTAAACCAGTTGGTCTGGAAGCCCAACGTACCATTCCGCGTACCATCAATAAATCCGATAGGTACTGTGCCACTGGAGATACCATAGTAAGCTGACCTTGCATTATTGTCCTGCTCGTTTTGCGTATTGATGACGTCTTCACTAGGGAAGTTTGTGTGATATTCAAGTCTCACAACTTCACTTGTATTCATCGCCGGATCAGTTAAAAAGTTGTTGATACTCGCTACACTTCCAGGGGCGCCTGTATTCGTAAAGTGTTCAACTAGTGCTATACGATTACGTTCTTCAATAATAACATTATTAAAAGCAAAGCCATCATACTCTTCACGTTCATCACTGGCAAATGCAATTCTGAAACGCACATTGCTATGCCCTCCAGGTATTTCATTTAAAGAATTTTTTCCGATGAGCCAGCTATCCTGTTGCTGACCTGTCCAGCCATATTGGTTGAAACCTCCCGGCGCTGATGATATAGTAGCAGATGAGTACCAGTTAAGGCCTGATAACGAAGAACCTAACGTTGCCCAATTGGCACCACCATCGATGGAGTATTGTAAAACAGTTCCATCTTTTGCTAAATCTGTTTTATTCCAGTATTTGAGTTGTAAAACAGGTTTATTAAAGGCCGATAAATCAAAGCAGGGACTGTTTACATAAGAATTGTCTTTAGCCCTGTAATTTCCTGAGGCATTTGTGATCCAAACCTTTCCGTTTGTATTATCAAATTTTCCAACAGGATTATCGAAAACCCACGTCGAAGAATCTGCAATGTCTTCTGTTAACCAGAGACCATCACCACCGTGTATGTTAGCCATGGTATATGGCGCAATAGGTGTTGGAGCAATCTTTTCCAGAATAGCTACTTTCTTAGTAGCAGTATCTGCACAGGCACCAAGGTTATCGGCAGTTCTCGCCGTTAGTTGTACTATGTACTCATTAGGTTGACCAGAAGTAAATGCAAACTGGTGATAAGGATTTCCATATTTATTAGTTGTACGTCCTCCATCAGTGCCAGCAGGAATACTGCCATTGATTGGTTTTATTGGTAGAGAATATCCATCACCAAAATCCCATTGTGCTGTTGCTATCGGAATATCGTTCGTAATAGAGAATCTCGTAAAGTCGCTCTCGCAAACATTAATATTATTGAAGCTGACTTTCGGGTAAGCCCCAATTACCTGAATGGCTTCAGCGCTATCGCGGCAGACGAGTAAAGCCGATGGATTATTTTCAACGATAAGTCTGATAATATATGAAGTTTGTGTAGAACCAGACGATAGTCCTGGAAAAACCTGATTAATATTTTCCTTATCTGTACCGCTTCGAACGGAATCACCTAAGATCCATTCCCATGAATAGTTTGTGGGATTAGGTGCAGCAGAGAATGATGCAGGTTGTCCATCACATACCGGGCTGGTTGTAAAGCTTGCTACAGGTGCTTCTATTTTACTAACAGTATATGTTGTATTGGAAACACATTGTGATACCCCAGATTTATAGGTGTAGGAGATACTTACTGAATTTCCGATTGGTAATAAGACAGAATTAATACTGTTTGTCGCTGGATTTAAAGAAGTTGAAATTCCATTGATGTCTAATGTTCCATTAATCGGAGCAAACGTAATAGGAAAAGGTTTAACGTTTGAACAAAACTTGTCACCGTTATTAATCCCGCTAATAGTTATTGTGGCAATTGGTGAAACAGCAAAGAGCGTGGAGGTAGATGCTGTACATCCAATAGCGTCGGATACGATATACTTAATATTGAAATTTGCATCACTCACATTACTACCTCCTTTTGTGACAGCATCGTCATAATACGTTTTGGGACTGAATGTAAAATGATCACTATTAATGGTTTTAGTATAACCCAGTGTTAAGTAGTCAATAGTATACTTTAATGTACTTGATGCAGGTTGATTACCCTGAAGAATAACAGAATTGTCGTTATAGCAGAAATTAAAATCTGATGGAGGTGAAGATGTAACTACATCTGTTACAGTAAATGATGATGTTGGTTTAACCCGTACAACAAAATCGCGGTTGAGAGGATATGAACAGCCTTGCGTATTCGTATAGACAGCGGTGACCGTTATAGTTTGAGCAGTTGTTGAATTAGGATCCTTAGCGTCAAATGCAGTTTGCGGTGTAAACTTAGCCAGACCATTACCACTATCGGCTACTCCAAACCCACTAAAAGCAACAGAGCCTGATGATGGAGGAGAGCCCTGACTTGTTTTAAGATCAATTGCAGCGCCTTCGTAACAGAAC
>DATCRE010000208.1:0-2277 GCA_036569145.1 Cyclobacteriaceae bacterium | reverse complement strand
GTGGTCTTCGGAAAAATAAGAATACACTATCAACAGAACAATTACGGGCACTGGATCAGTTAGGTTTGAGCCTGGAGAAGAATGCCTACTTCAAATCGAAATGGGAACACAGATATGAAGAACTTAAAAGCTTCAAGAAACGATTTGGGCACATGGTCGTGCCGAAAGATACTGGCGACTATATACAGCTAGGCAGTTGGGTAAGCGTACAGAGACAATATAAACACAAGTTATCGCCAGAACAAATCAAGAAGTTGAATCAATTGGGGTTTAGTTGGGGAAGGAAAAAGTAATGGATAAGATATTACTTTGCTCCGATAACACGCTTCTTCTTTCCTATAAGGTAGTCAAAACCGAGACGCATGTTTAGTTTTCTAATAGACGGCAATTTTCCATCATACTCAACACGATAAAGTCCCATAACACTTCCGTTGATTCGACGGGAAATATTGATCTTCTTACCCAATCCAAAATAGCTGCCATAGACTTTATTCGATATGGATTCTGTTTTCTGAATTGAGATCATTCGTGATGAGTCCAGCTTCAGCATTTCAAATTCGCCATGAATAAATATCCCTTTGTAAGCTGCGAGATCCATGTAAACACGGCCACCATAAACCCCCATACCTCTGACATAGTATTTATAATCACTATTAAAACCAATTCTGTAGAGCCCTCCAATGCCAGCAGTGAAACGAGGAGAAATGCGATAGCCTACTTGTAATCCTGCATCAATAGATACTGTTTTATTGTTCTGATAAACTTGTGTAGTGATGCCAGGCAATAAACGTTGATAAAATTTCTTACCTACCAGTTCATCAGATCTTCGCTTGAAAAGATCATTAAAGTTTTTGATGGAGTGTAGTCCTTTTTTTGATTTAGTAAGTTGGGCTTGTGCATTCTTAACTTCGGTGGCATGCTGTCCCATAAAATCATTGGCAACATTGGCAGCCTTACGTTTTATTTCCTGTTCAAGAAGTTTCTGATCACGATACTTTTGCAACAACGCTTCCTGCTGTGCCTGAATTTTCTGTGCTTTCGTTATCTCGCCTCCAAGTTCTTTAACCTGA
Source organism: Cyclobacteriaceae bacterium (assembly GCA_036569145.1). Classification (GTDB taxonomy): domain Bacteria; phylum Bacteroidota; class Bacteroidia; order Cytophagales; family Cyclobacteriaceae; genus DATCRE01. The sequence goes on along the minus strand of DATCRE010000208.1, from coordinate 1,207 downwards.
CTTACATTTTTTAATTGACTCTCTGTCTCTTTTTGAATCTGGTTAGCATCCATGTTTTTCAACTTCTGAGCTTCGCCTTCATACTTTTCAGCTCCGGCCAGTTTTCCGTCTAACGATTTTAATTCACCTGATACATTCTCTACTTTATCAAGCTCATCTGTCTTTGGCAGATTAATACCTGATAGACCGTCTTTAATAGAAGGAACACCTTTTGAAAGATCAACAGCTTCAGTTTTGGGAATTTCAGTACCCAGATCTTTCGTCAGATTACCTGTATTCAATTCGGAAAGTTTTGTGTCAGTCTTTATTCCCGGTACACCAGGCAAATCAACGCCTGTAGTTTTCAGGTCAGGCATGTTAGTGCCAGCGGTATTTAATTTATCTGTACCAGGCACTTTAAGATCTGCGTCTGTTACCTGCTTTGCTTTATTTTCAAGTTTGGTTTCTGTAGTTGTAACAACGCCTGTGGCTTTGTGCGTGAGGCTATCTGTCTTATGTTGAATGTTTTGGTTTATACCTTCAAGTTTCTTGTTTACATCATTGCTAAGTTTAGTTATCTTATTCTCCAAACTATCAGATTTATGTTTTAATCCTTCAGGGATTGTAGTGAGCTTATGGCCTGTATTGGTAAGATTTGATTCTAAACCATTTACCTTTTCTTCTCCCTTTCTTATGGTGTTAGTAGGTTTGTTAAGGAGCAACTGTAAGCTATCTGATTTATTATTAATGTCTTTAGTAAGATCTATCGATCTTAAAGAATCTATTGGCTGTTTTGTTGAATTCCTTAGCGAATCAATTTTGTTTTGCGACACTGATTTTGTCGTATCCTTCTTCAGAATTTTAGAAGGGCTTTTTAAAGTTTCACGAAGCTGGTGGACATAACCTTTCTTCTGAGACAATGAGTCCTGTTGTGCGTAGGCATTGGTGCCAATGATGAGGGGCACTATGAAAATAAAATATCTCAATGACTTATGCCCACAATTTAGGTGCAATGAAGATTCAGGAATTCAATTATTTTTGATTATATCTCATTATGGCTTGGATCAACTTTCCCTTATCAATAAGTTTAATAATTTGTGGGTCGTCCGTCACCATCATTAAAGAAAGATTTTCCTTCGTTAAGGGTAAGATTGGTCCATCGCCACTCTGTATGGCAATAATATCGCTTAAATAATCTTCCGGTATGTAAGAGTAACAGTTTACTTTG
>DATCRE010000207.1:0-3599 GCA_036569145.1 Cyclobacteriaceae bacterium | reverse complement strand
AACACTTAATGTTATTAATACTGCTCCTAATGGGGGCACTGATAATAGTGTTTCAGGTTGTGATTCAAATACTGCCTTCGATTTATTTGCCAGCCTCGGAGGTACACCTGATCCAGGCGGAACATGGACTGATATGGATGGAAGCGGTGCTACCATTACCGGAGACAACGTTAATCTTAACGGCGTAGCAGCTGGTTCATACAGATATCAATATAATCTTGCTGTTTCTGGTTGTGGAAGTGCAAGTGCGATTGTTACAGTTACTGTTGTACCCGCTGCCAATGCAGGTTCAGATAAAGCTGCCACTGCATGTAATTCAAACAATGCATTTGATTTATTAGCGAGTCTTGGAGGTTTACCTACATCAGGTGGCTCATGGACTGACGTTGATGGAAGTGGTGTAGCCATTACTGGTAATCTTGCAGATCTTACTACCGTTACAACGGCTGGTATTTATCATTTTACCTATACTGTTACCGGCACTTCACCTTGTCCTGATGCTACAGCTACGGTAACATTAACTATTAGCATAGCACCAAATTCAGGAACGGCCGCAACAGTATCAGCGTGTACATCTGATGCTGCCTTTAATTTATTTACTAATCTGGGTGGTACTCCTGATGCAACTGGAACGTGGACTGATCTTGACGGAAGTAAAGCAGTAATCACAGGTAATATAGCTGACTTCACAGGACCAACAGTTGTTGCTGGTACATTCCGTTTTCAATATACTGTAACTGCTACAGCGCCTTGTGTTGATGCACAGACAATATTAACAGTAACATTAAACAGGCAACCTATAGCCGGTACGAATAAAACTGTCTCTGCCTGCGGTTCAACTTCTTCATTTGATTTATTTGCAAGTCTTGGAGGTACACCGGATTCAGGAGGAACCTGGACAGATTTAAGTTCAAGTGGTGCCGTCATTACTGGTAATAATGCTGACTTCACTTCAGTTGCAGCAGGAACATATCAATATCAATATACAGTGACGGGCATAGCACCGTGCGCTGATGCTACGGCTATTGTAACAGTGAATGTTACAGCGGCACCTACTACTGCTAATGCGGGCCCTGATCAGGTTATATGTGGTGCTGCATTTACAACTTTAGCAGCTAATGCTCCGGGGGCTGGTGAGACAGGTACATGGACAGTATCACCAAGTACTGGTGCTGTAGTCACAAGTGGTAGTCCAACTTCATTATTTGTGGGATCTGCCGGAACTTCTTACACACTACAGTGGATAATAACAAGTGGCTCATGTGCTCCTAGTATTGATGCTGTTGTGATTAATTTCGCAGCCTCACCAACCAGCACGTCGCCTGTTACAGCTTGTGTTAACACAGCTACACCAACGTTAAATGCAACAGCAACAGGAGCTACAAGTATTGAATGGTATACAGATGCTGCCTTGACGAACCTGGTCTTTACCGGAGCGAGTTATACGCCTGCTTCAACAGAGCTGGATATGACAACGACAGGATCAACTACATTCTATGTAATTGCCCGTTACAGTTGTGGAGCGAGTCCTGCTACACAGGTTGTTGTTAATGTTTCGAATACAGGTGCCTGCGGTGGTGGAGGTGGAACAGGAACATGTGCTACTGTAGTTATCGACCCTGTACCAACGCCTGCAAACTGTGCACTGTCAACGGGCTCGATCATGTTTAATATTACTCCACAAGTTCCGGCAGTAAATAACACAGGTGTTAGAATTGATATAACAGGTCCTGTTAATGATACGAAATTCAATGCCTTTAATTTCACAGGTTTACCAGCTGGTAAATATGATTATACTATTGAGTATGGTGATCCTAGTTGTATAAAAACAGGAAGTGTTACGATTGATAAATCTGGAACTGTAGGAACACCTGTAGCATCCAGCATAGTACCGCCAACATGTTTTGGTGATAGCACCGGGTCAGCCGTTATTACGATCACTCAACCTGTTGATATTACAGGTCAGGCATTGCAATGGTCATTAACACCGGCAGTGGCGTCAAGCTGGAAAGATTTTACAGCAGGCGGAATTATTCAAGGTATACCTGCAGGTGTTACTCCTTCATTCAATCAAACTATAAGTATTCGTAAAGATGCAACGGATGTTTGCTATGCGGGAGTAACGATCGTAATGCCAAATGGCAATACAAGAATTAAATCGACGTATGATATAACAGCTGCAACCTGTAACAATAATGATGGGGCTATTACTAACATTGTAGCTTCAGGGGGCGCAGGTGGTACTTATCAATTCTCACTTGACGGTGTGACATTCCAGACAACGAATTCATTCACGCAATTATTCGGAGGTTATGATACGTTAAGAATTAAAGATAATATCGGATGTATAAGAGACACCGTGGTTCATATAACCTTCCCGGGTGAAATAGTTTTTGGTGTAGTGGCAAGCTCAGCTACGTGTACAAATAATGGAAAGAGTGGTGAGATTGATGTCTCGTTTGCATCAGCAGGAGATTACAAAGTTGGCCTCAGCACTGATCCATTGACTGAACCAACGGACTATCTGGATGATCCACTTAATTCGACAACATTCCCTCCATTCACAGGATTGAGCAGAGGTACATATTATGTCTGGGTGAAAGGTGCTACTTCGGCATGTCCATCTCGTCAGACTGTTTTTGTCGATGGAGTCTTTACGTTGAGCTTTACACCGGTTCCGGTTTGCCAAGATAATCTTGTGTCACTGAGACTTGAAAATATTACTTATGATGCTAGTTCAAGTGCCGGGCCGATTAGCGTTTTGTTTGATGACTTTTTTACAGGTGTAAACCAGATGAACCAGCCTATTGGTAAATCAACAGATATTTTGTTAGATGTTAATCAAAGTCCATGGTCTAATTTCTTTGCCTTAAAAGGTAAGTATCGTTATCATCTAGAGCAGTTCCAGTCTAATTTTTGTCTTGTAGAATCAGATACGCTTGTTTATGAAGTGCTTGATCAACTTCAAGAACCTCAAATCTCGACGGTTAAGAGTTTTGAGGATCAAACTGATGGTAAAATTATTTTGAGTGATTTCAAAGGAGGAATGCCACTATATAAAATTTATATCAAAGCCGATAGCATTCCGCATTTTGAACAATCTGATATTGTTGAAAAAAATAGCAATTTACAATACGAGATAACCTACAAGAATCTTTCTCCAGAGAGTTACACAATTGTTTTGACGGACTCTCTTGGATGTTCTGTCCAATTCAACGCACGAGTGCCTGTAGATAAATCTCTATTTATTCCTAACGTTTTTACTCCTAATGGGGATGGAGATAACGATGATTTTGAGATTAGAAACCTACCAGATCACTCAAAGATGGTGATCACAAACCGTTGGGGAAAAGAAGTATTCTTATCTAATAATTATCTTGATAATTGGTGGAAAGGCGAAGGTGTTTCGGATGGCATATATTACTACTATTTGAAAACCCCAAGTGAAACAAAGTCCGGTTGGGTCGAAATTATACGAGGTAACAAGCCTTAATAGGAATTATAAACGAAGTATAAAAAATCTCTGCAGTCAATTGCAGGGATTTTTTTATTTCAACTCAAAGAGAAATTTTAATGTGTCAACCTGATCAGCATAATCT
>DATCRE010000206.1:0-3787 GCA_036569145.1 Cyclobacteriaceae bacterium | reverse complement strand
AGAACACATATTTTCCAAGGTTCATAAATTCGATTTTGTCGAATCTAGGAATCAAATCGTCACGGTCGTTTTATCAACCTAACCTACTGTAAATCAAAATGTCAAAGAACGTTTTTAATATTTTAATAGGACGCTAGTGGTCAATGGTCGATAGTCAATAGTCGATGGTAGTAAGTATTAGTAGTTTAGTCATTAGTTATTGGGCGGTCATCAGTTCGTGTCAACGTTGGGATATCTTGTTGATGCTAAATGAATGGACTACTGATGCTCGTGATCAAAACTTTTCAGTCAATCCCAAAGGGATGGTATGATTATAGAAGAATTGTATTATATTTTTTCAAACCCTGAAAGGGTGAAATTATTATGTCACTCCTTCGGAGTTTAAATTGAACGATTTCAAATTTCTATAATCATATCAGCCCTTCAGGCTTGGTGCGGATTAAGATAACTCACTTACAAGGACTAATTGCTAATTTAGCATGACCACCGACTATGTCTTGTCCTAATGACCAGTGATCAAATTACTAATGCCTACTAATTACTACCATCGACTATTGACCAATGACTACTGACTATTCAGCCACTCACTCCAATCTGAAATAATAAATTTATAGTGAAGTAAGTTGTCCATGTAGATGCTGTCTACAATTTTCCAGTTTGTGTTTTCAGTATTGAACGTTGGTGCTGCAACACCTAGTTGTATGGCGGCTGTAGTATAAAATTCTTCTCGTGTAGGATGATGTGGACAGACTGCATTAAGTGTGTCAATATCAAAATCATTTTCAATAATAGCGCTGCAAATTCCAATACAATCATATAGGTGAATCATATTCACGGGTGCTTTTCCATTGGCGACATCAGTCTTACCAGCAAGAAAACGACCTGGATGTCGACCGGGACCAACTAAACCACCAAAACGTATGGTAGTGCTCTTAATGTGTGGCAAACTTTTTAGTAAGTTTTCTGACTGCCATATTACTTTGCCAGATTGCTTATCCGGATGTGGCATGGTTTGCTCATCAACATGTGCATTACAATCATCATACACGCCTGTAGAACTTATCAGTATTACTTTTTTTACTTTGTATTGTTGTAGTAAAGAGGCAACGATCTCAATCTTTGAATAATACGATATGCTGTCGTTTAATTTAGGTGTTATAGCGATAACGAAAACATCACATTTAAAAAAGGAATCATCGAAACTGTTATCACTAGATCCAATGTTAACCAGAAATGGAAGGATGTTATGTGAGGCTAACATTGCAAGCTTTTCTTCGGAGGTTGTAGAACCTTTAACCTGATGACCTTTCTCTATCAAACTCTTTGCTAATGGAATACCGAACCAGCCACAACCTAATATACTTACTATCATTATTTCAGTAATCTGTTTTGGTGGCCAATTTAGGTAAATAAAAAAGAATCAGGCTAACGGTATTTGGGAATAGCGTAATGTCAAATTTCCTTCTAAGATGTTTAAGAAGTATGTTTCAGTGTTTCTTTAAATTGTTCAGGTGTAAGGTTGGTATGTTTTCTGAAAAACCGGATGAAGTAAGATGCATCAGAGAAGTTTAACCGGTTGGCTACCTGGTTTACGTTTAAGTCGGTATATGAAAATAATCTTCTTGCTTCCAGGATAAGTCTGTCTGATATTATATCTGTTAACGTTTTTCCTAATGTTTGCTTGCAGATGGAATTTAGGTAGGAGGGAGATAGGTTCATCAGATCAGCATATTGCCTGGGTTGTTTCATTTTTACGTAATGTTTTTCAACCAGTTGTTCGAGCTTCCTGATCTTAAACGATATACCATTCGTAAAATCTTCTGTTTCTTCTACCGTAAAGTTTTTGCTTAGCTTCAGCAACAGAATTTCAAGATAGCTGCGAAGAATGCGTAGATCTGTTTTCTGTGTAGGCGTAAATTCATTGAACATCTGATCGACAACAAAATCAATTATCGTTTTTTGATCGGCGTTAATAATGATATGCGGATTGGCATTGAGCGAATGAAAAAAAGGAAATGCGAGAAGATTACTATCCTGAGCCTGCATCTTATAGAAAGAGGGAAGAAAGAAAATGATATAGCCGTCTGTTCCTTCCTTTAATTTCCAGGAATGTACTTGTCCCGGTGTCATGAGAAAAAAACTACCGGGAAAAATAGTGTAGCTTTTAAAGTCGATGATATGTTCTCCTCCGCCAGTTGTTATATACAGCAGAAGATAAAAATCGTGTTTATGTGGATTGCTTATAAATTTGTGATTCTGTAAATGTGTTTTCAGATTTTCAATATAAAATAAACTTTCCTTCGCTTTCTGGCTAAAGGCATCTAAGAGAAATAAAGGAGTTTGTTTTTGTTCACTATTCTTCGGCATTTTTCTATATCTATTTCTATCTGGCTAAGCAGAATTTGAAATTAAGGAAAAATACTGAGTCACGATGTCGCCAAAAAATAAAAGAGGAAGACTTTCATCTTCCTCTCATAATCAAACTTGATCTCTACAGTAATAGGTATGTTATAGCTTAAGCAGGCGAATGGTGATCGTTGTATCGCACTCTTTTAGTTTAATGATGTAAACACCTCTCTTTTTACCTTGTAATGCATTGGTGAATTGCTCACTTATCTGTGCAACAGTTCCTGTGACAGAGGAAAGCACTTCACCACGCGGATCGATTAAAGTACCTTCTACAATTTGATCTTCATTTGAAGGCAATGTGCAGATGTTGACAACACCCAGTGTTGGATTGGGAAACACTGTAAAGACGGGCAGACATACTGGTGTATCGATAATGGTGAACTTCAAGATAGATGAAGAACCTTTTACGATGCCATTGCTAACAGAAGCAATCGAGAATGTAATGACTTCATTATTTTCATGAATCAAGTCTTTGTTAGGTGTTACAGTAAATTCAACTTCATCTTTTCCTGCTGGAATAGTAAGCGTTAATTTTCCATGTGCTAAAACCGGTGAGGTTGTGTAATCGAAGAAGTTTCCATAAACAACACCCTGTCCGTTAGTAGCCTGTATAGTTACTGTTTGACTAGCGGTTTGTGCAGACGTTAACTTTAATTTTACTGTGTATGCTCCACTGCCTTCCTCACGACTCACTTCAGATTCAACAAAATTTATAGATGGTAAATCATTATCGATAATGGTTAAAGAGAATGTAGAAGTAGAATCATTTAGAAGGATGCCTGTTGATGGAGTGATTTGCAATGTAACCTGTTCATCTTGTTCATCCTGCGTATCATCCAGTACATTGATTATTATGTTGGCAGTCGTGCTGCCAGCGGGTATTGTTACATGGATAACATCATTGCTTGTAACAGGCGATGTTACATAATCGCTGCCATATACGGCGCCCGCTCCATTCTGAACTTGCACGGTAATGATTTTATCTGTATCAAGAGGTTTTGATAATTGTAATTGCACAAGCACAGAATCAGGTCCTTCGATAACTTGTGCAAGCTGTGTTGTGAAATTTACAGTAGCAGGTGTGAATCTGAATCGTGATGCAACAGCGAGGTGATCTGATGTTGTGCTGGCGTAGTTAGGTATTTCAATAAATGGTGTGATGACGTGTTGAGATCCTGGGAGATAATCGGCATTTAATTCATTGCTGATAATTTGGTTGTCGATTACACCATCAAAGCTTGTTGTGGATTTGGCACCTGCCAGGCTCAATGGAAGTGTAATAGGATTGTAGTTCAATGTATCGGCTACAAAATTTGAATAGGATGTTTGAAGACCTGTTACAATAGATTCATGAAGATCATCATTGTAATCGCCGAGG
>DATCRE010000205.1:0-3938 GCA_036569145.1 Cyclobacteriaceae bacterium | reverse complement strand
GATGAGGAGAACTGAAGAAGAGTTTAAAAAATTATCACTTATCGCACAGCATAATGGTCATGCGGTAGTTTTCTTCGATACCGATGAGATTATAACCTGGATAAATGAGGGCTTTGTAAAAGTAACGGGATACACCCCTGCTGAGCTCATTGGAAAAAAAATGTTTTCATGTCTTCAAGGCACTGAAACTGATGTTGAGAAGATTGGTTACATGCGACGAAAAATAGCATCGAGAGAAGGCTTTAAAACGGAGCTTGTAGGCTACACAAAAAGCGGCGAAAAACATTGGTTTGATATTGAAGTAAAGCCACTAAAAAATGAAATAGATGAAGTGACGGGCTTCATGGCGATAGAGACTGATATAACAAATTTGAAGAAGGTGATTACAGCATTGATGGATAATGATGAGCAACTTTCTTCCATTACCAACAATTCGCCGCTATTGTTCTATACAAAAGATATGAATGGAAGATATCATTTTGTTAGCGAAAAATTTAAAAACAGAAACATTCAGCACGAACCGTTAGAGGGAAAAACAGTATTTGATGTCTTTGATAAAGAACTGGCTACGCTTTGTTCATCGAAAGACAGAGAAGTGGTTCAAACAGATAATACAATCATATTTGAGTACTACCAGGATAATAATGTTTTTATAGAAACCAAGTTTCCTATTCACGACAGCCAGGGATCTATTGTGTTTGTTGGAGGACAGATCCTGGATGTAACTGAAAATTATAAAATGAGAAAGTTGCTTGATGAAAAAGAATCACAAGTCAGACTTCTTTCAGATAACATTCCAAACGGATTTATTTATCAGCTTTCCATTAACAATAATAAAGTAAGAGATTTTAGTTTTTGCAGTTCAGGCGTATCGTCTATCCTGGGAATTTCTGTAGCAAAAGTTAAGGATGATGCCATGAATTTTTTTAAACGAGTCCATCGTCGTGATGTTTCAAAATTATTAATGGTAGAAACACATTCAATGGATGAGCTGACAGTTTTTGATCTTGAATTTAGAATTCTCAATGCTAACATGGAGTATCGCTGGCTCTATACCCGAGCAAAGCCAAAACGCCTTGATAAAGACACTATTATTTGGGACGGCTATGCTATTGATATCACTGAGCGTAAAAAATCAGAAGAAGCATTAGTTGCTGGCAATCATGAGAAAGATATTTTACTTCGCGAGATTCATCATCGTGTAAAGAACTCCTTGCAGATGGTATCGAGCATGATGTTTCTTAAAATAAATTCGTTGGAGACGGGCAAAGAGAAAGATTTTTTGATTGACATGCGTGAGAGGATCAAATCTATTTCATTAATCCATGAACGATTGCTGCATACAAACAAAGTCAACTCTATTGATATTCGTGATTACCTTACCAAGCTTTTAGATGATATCCAGGTTTCAAATTATAAGGTTAATCTTTCACTGACTATCAACCGAAACATTGAATCGATCTGGCTTCCATCGGATATAGCCATTTACTGTGGCTTGATTATCAATGAACTGGTTACAAATTCTATTAAACATGCTTTTCCCAACAGGAACAAAGGTGTTATCCATATTTCAGTTCAATCTCAAGTACCCAATATCTTAATTATCATAGTAGAAGATGATGGAGTGGGCATACCACTGAGAGATGTTGGTAGTAAGCCTCAGTCTTTGGGAATGTTGCTCCTTGAAATATTTGTGAAACAAATTAATGGAAACATGAATATTTTAAACCAAAACGGAAGTAAATTTAGTATACAGTGTGAATTGTTAAAAAGCATCTCTCTAATATCATAACATGTCGAAAGCAGGTATTTTAATTGTTGAAGACTCATTCATAGTATCATATCATTTACAGAAGACACTTGAGAATGAAGGATATAAAGTTTTGACGCATGTTGATACAGGCGAGAAGGGTCTGGAATTTCTTAAAACAAACAAGGCCGATCTTGTATTGATGGATGTGATGCTGAATGGAGAAATGGACGGTATTGAAGCCGCCACTATCATTAAAAAGAAGTATGACATTCCCGTAGTTTACATAACGGCACTTTCCGATAAAGATACTGTCTTCAGAGCTAAAATAACGGAGCCCTATGGATTTTTGACAAAGCCCTTTGAGGATAGGGAAATCTGCACAACCATTGAAATGGCTATTTACAAGCATGACATTGAGTTACGGTTGAAGCAGAGTGAAGATAAATATTTTTCTACTGTTCGTTCTATTAGTGATGCTGTCGTTACGATCAATGGCGATTTTCAGATTACATATATGAATCCCAGTGCAGAGAGTGTTACAGGCTGGGTGCTGGGTGATGCTTTAGGGCTTACTATAGAAAAGGTGCTTCAATTGAAAGATGCTGATACTGAACAATTCAATGTTAACCCTGTGCAATGCTCCTTAAAATCCAGTAGAATGAATTCTATGCCCGACGGATTAATTCTGCGATCGAGAGATAATTATCTCAAACCCATTGGTGAAGGAAGCATGAGTCCTATTATTGACAAGAGCGGAAGATTCAGCGGTATGGTTCTTGTGTTTAAAGATATAAGTGAAAAACTAGCGCACGACCGCCTTGTAAAAGAATTGGATACTCAACGCCTGGCAGGTCTTTTGCAAGGCCAGGAACGCGAACGAAGTCGTATTGCCAAAGATCTTCATGATGGCCTGGGACAAATGCTTAACGCCATTAAAATGCACGTTAACTTTATTGTGAAAGATAAACCAGGTGCAAATGATTTGAACAAACTTATAGATGAAGCTATCATAGAATCAGTTCGTATCTCTGAGAACTTGCTTCCTTCGAAATTAAAGGATTTTGATCTTGCCACATGCATTCGTTCATTGTGTAAACAGTTATCTATTTCAACGCATTCGCGGATTTATTTTCAGTCATTGGGAAGATCAACAGAGTTGGAACAATCACAAAAAATAAATTTTTATCGGATAGCACAAGAAGGAATTAATAATGCTATTAAGCATGCCAATGCTAATACAATTAATGTTTTACTCGATGAGGAAAGTCATCGCATTCAATTGTCAATAGAAGATGATGGGCGAGGTATGAATCTCAACACAGTGTGGTATGATCATCATGCTCATCATGGTTTGGTTAACATGAGAGAGAGAATTGAAATTATGGGTGGCAAGTTAACGATGGAGTCTGACCCAAATAGAGGTACACTGATTGTAGCGGAAGCGCCTTTGCTTCACGTAAAGCCTCATGAACAAATAATAGGAAGCGCGAAATCCTAAATAGTTTTTCATAACCTAAATTATCATCCGTAACATCCTACGTACTTGTACGGAGTATATTCCGTATAAGAGTGTATTTTAAAATACTAATTTTCGCTGATAGAATGCGTTTTGTGTGAAGTCTATCTTTATATAACAAAACGAAATTTATGAATCGATTACTTGCCCTCGAAATCGAAAGTCATGCAAAAGAAAATGAAATTTCACGTATGCCTTTGTTTGACAATAATGACATTCAAACCTATCTGCTGGGGTTGGGCGTTGTATACGAAGAAGCATTTATAATTTCTACACATCATCACATTGCTGCCTGGGTTGTTGGTGAACATCAGGGATTGCTCATTAATTCATTTCAAAAGTATGATGAGCCATTGTGCAGAGTAAATCTATTTTTGAATAATGATTCAGCAAGATCATTGTTCCATCAGATTGTTGTCGGTAACCGATGGAATGAAATCAACCACTTTGAGAAATTAAACAGGCTAATGTCATCTCGCGACATCGCGATGAGAAGTGATTGCTTGGGGCCTGTGATATCAGACCTGGTAACAAAAACTTCTAATGAAATCAATGCGCTTCCTTTTATGATAGCTTGTGAAGAGTCATGGAGTTTAAAAAATGAAATCGTTAATCTTTCAACGAGCTATGTAACAAATCGTTTTTAATAATTTCTTGTCGGGGCTTCAA
>DATCRE010000204.1:0-4474 GCA_036569145.1 Cyclobacteriaceae bacterium | reverse complement strand
CGGCAAAAACTTCGTGAGAAACTTCCTAGCAACTCTGTTGCTGTTTTCTTTGCCAACCCTGTTCGCAACCGGGCCAACGATGTTGATTACATGTATCATCAAAATCCTGATTTCTATTACCTCACTGGCTACCGCGAAGGTGATGCTGTGTTGTTTGTATTCAAGAACATGCAAACTTCTAATAACGGAAAGCAATACGACGAAATAATTTTTGTAAGACCACGCGATGAAAAGAAAGAATTATGGACAGGACGTCGCCTGGGTGATGCTGGCGTTAAAGATCAGTTAGGATTAAACCAGGCATTCAACAATACAGAGTTTAGAAAATACAATGTAGACTTTACTAAGTTTGATCAGGTTCTGTTCTTTGATTTCCTGAATGATGTTCGTAATGATGAAAAAGATTCAGCTGACCTTTATGATCTCATTGAGCAATTCAAAGCCAAGGTTAACTACCAGCAAAAGAAAGGCGCTTCTGTAGCACTCGAGCCACAGAAAAATAATCTGAACATTGTTGCGCTTGAAGAAATTATGGATGGACTTCGCGGGCAAAAGACAAAAGAAGAAATCGAGATGATTCGTAAGGCTGTGCAAATTTCCTGCATCGGACAAGTAGAAGTGATGAAGGCAATTAAGCCAGGCATGTCAGAACGTGAAGTGCAAGGCATTCACGAATTTGTATTTAAAAAATATCAGGCTGAAGAATTAGGTTATCCTTCTATTGTTGGTGGTGGACATAATGGTTGCATTCTTCACTATGAAGAAAATTATAAACCTGCTATTACAAACAAAGAATTGATATTGATGGATCTTGGTGCTGAGTATCATGGTTACACAGCAGACATCACGCGCACGATACCTGTCAATGGAAAATTCTCTCCCGAACAAAAACTCATTTACGAAATTGTATTCAAAGCACAAGATGAAGCTATAAAAGCCTGCAAACCTGGCGTAACGTTTCGCGAAATAACGCTGATGTCACGAAAAGCTGTGAATAAAGGCTTGTTTGAATTAGGAATTATACCAAGTGAAACAGCTCCCCATAATTATTATCCTCATGGTTTAAGTCATCACTTAGGTCTGGATGTTCATGATCGCGGAGCTTATGGTCCATTAGAAGAAAATATGGTGATTACCGTTGAGCCTGGCATTTACATTCCTGAAAATAGTCCATGCGATAAAAAATGGTGGGGCATTGCCGTTCGCATTGAAGATGATATACTCATCACAAAAGATGGTTTTGAATTACTTTCAACCATAGCACCTCGCACGGTTAGTGACATTGAAAAGACAATGGCATTACCTAGCGCATTAGACGATTTCAATTTGCCCGATTTAGACAAGAAGAAACCGTAAGCTGTTTTTAATAACTTTCAATGTCTCTTATTACACGATGTGTGGTAGTAAGAGACATTTTTTATTTCTTGATTGGGTATTATCTTTAACCATGAATAATGACATCCAATTAAAAATAAATGATAACGGCAAAGGTTCTTTCTTCATTGATAACGACGGTGATCGATTAGCTGAAATGGTTATAGGTGTTTCCGGAGATAATCTCACAGTTTATCATACTGAAGTCTCCGATAAATTAAAAGGTCAGGGCATTGCTTCAAAACTACTGGAGACAATGGTTGATTATGTAAGAAAACACAACCTGAAAGTCATTGCACTTTGTCCGTTTGTTTTAGCACAGTTTAAAAAGAATCCAGAAAAATATGCTGACATCTGGAATCAACACTGGCACTAGATTGATGATAATGCAATCCTGATTATATCAAAAATGAAATTTAAAATACAAAGCACTTTACTATTCCTGACTGTTAGCGTTCTTTCAGGCTCGCTATTCTTATCCTGTAACGACAACGATACCTCCATATCAGGCACAGATTATATCAAATTCACGTACAACAATGAGGAACGCTCCTATAAATTCATAGACAGCACTTTTCAACGTTGTGAACTCCACATCGGGCAAAACGATAAATTTATTTTCTCATACGATGAAACTTTTAAATCAATGGATAAAGAATTTTATTCATTGACTGTCGATCTGGATTGCTCATCTGCTCATTGTCCAACAACGGCAATTGATGAAAGTTGCCAGATAAGCTTTGATCTTGCCAAACAGCATAGCAACAAAAAGTATTCTGATTATACTAGTAACTCCAATATAAATCTTGTCTGGTCACAAAAGTATGACGAGAAAAAAAACGTGATTGTTGTAACAGGTCAATTTGAAGGATGGCTTTATCAATATTATCTAACCAGACCTACCGGTGGTGAAGCAACTCCTGAACCAATTCTACTGGACTCTGTTCATGTTGAAAAAGGAGAATTTCAGGTAACGACTCATTATTAGAATAAAAGTTAAAACCCAGATTATCCAGCACGAAAATCTGAAGGTGTCTTTCCTGTAATCTTTTTAAAGGCTGTATTAAAAGATGACTTTGACAGATATCCTACCTGCTCGGCAACTTCTTCAATCTTAAGATGTGGATTCTTTTTTAAGATCTGCTTTGCTTCTTCAACACGATACTCGGCCACCATTTCAGAAAAGTTTTTATGCAATCCTTCATTGATAACCTGCGAAAGATGATGAACCGAAACACCTATACGATCTGCTAAATCTGGCAATGAAAAATTGTTATTAAGAAAAGGCTTTGTATCGTTCATTATGCTAACAAGTTTTTTACGAGTAGCTTCCATTATTTCAGGAGCCAACGAGGACGATTTGTATTTCTGTTGATCCTGCGTAGCTTGTTTAAAAAACACTGAGCGACGAATAATACTAAAGCTGGTTAGATAAACTGTAATGGAGATGTAAGCTGCAAATACGTGGTCGCCTGTGTCATCAACATTAAAAAACTTTACAGTGAGTATGACTAAAGCAGCTGTAACCATATTGAATACGACTGCCTG
Organism: Cyclobacteriaceae bacterium; assembly: GCA_036569145.1. Lineage (GTDB taxonomy): Bacteria > Bacteroidota > Bacteroidia > Cytophagales > Cyclobacteriaceae > DATCRE01. The sequence goes on along the minus strand of DATCRE010000204.1, from coordinate 1,552 downwards.
CATTTTTTTGTAAGCTGTATCTATTGGTTTCAAAAACGATTCTCCCTTCGCTCTGAATGATTTATATACTACATAAAGACCAAGTGCCGCATAAATTGTAAGATTTGCCAATGCCATTTCGGTATGATGATCCGTAACCCAGAACATCCGAGGCTCATAAGTGAGATGCACTTCTCTGTATGGTAAGTTGATATGAAAACTGCTAATCCATGAATTAAATTTGTAGTCATTAGATTGAATCAGAAAAGGAATTTCGAGAATGAGATAGATAACTGGAAAAACAAAATGCAGGTAATCAATCTTCTTAAACTTATTCTCTTCAAGATTTACAACCAATAAATAAAAAGCCGGACCAATAACAAATGACAGTGGCTCTGAGAAATCAACCAGGTACAAACACTTTACAATATAGCCTGTGTACATTAAGTAGATTTCGATGATGCAGCCTGCCATTGCCAACAGCATGATGCCATGAAAAACATTTTCCTTATGCTTCCTGTTTTCTTTCGAGAAAAAAAAGAGTGAAAGAAACATTGCCTGTACAATGCCCAGCAATATAAAAATGGAAAATAAATCTATCCGGTATGGCAATGTTGTGAGTTTTAAAAAATGGATTACAATTCTACGCAAACATTTTTTCCTGCGTTTCGGGTAATGAAAAATAAAAAGTAGTTCCCTGGCCTTCGGTGCTTTCAAACCAGATACTGCCTTTGTTCTTTTCCACATACTCCTTGCAGAGCACAAGACCTAAACCTGTACCTGCTTCCTGGTGCGTACCTAACGTTGTAACACTTTCAAGAGTGAAGATGCGTTTACGATATGACTCTGCAATGCCTACGCCTGTGTCAGCAACAGAAATGATCAGTTGATGATTTACCGAGCGACTATTTAAAATGACCTCGCCACCGGACGGTGTAAACTTAATAGCATTTGTCAGCAGATTTCGAAGTACGGTTTTAATCATGTTAACATCTGCATAAACTGGAAGCCCCGCATTAATTGTTTTTCGAATGAGAATATTTTTTCTTTCTAATTCGGGTTTCATCAACATAATAGTCTCATCTAGTAATGGATTTAAATCCATTTGTGTTGGCTCATACGATTCTCCTTTCAATTGAAGTTTGGCCCACTCCAAAAGATTCTGAATAAATTCGTTCGTCTTTCCAAGATGACTCTCCAACCTGGTTACAACTTCTTTAAATTCCTTTGATGAAATGCCTTCTGTGTGTGCCAGGAAGAGAGCAAGCTTCAACGAGTTCAACGGCCCTTTAATATCGTGCGATACAACTGAAAACAATTTATCTTTTACCTTATTCGTTTCTTCCAATCTATCTTTCTGATGTTGAATTTCAACGGTTCTTAATCTCACCTCTCGTTCCAGTCTTTCTTTCTCTTCTATTCCACGCTTAAGTTCAAGCTCTTTGGCACGTTGATTCTCTTTTCGCAATTCGCTCCATCGTTCACCAAGAGCATAAGAGATGAAGAGCATCTGCAAAATGCAACCCACCATTAAGCCAATATAATTTGTGCTCAGATAGCCCGGCACAAAACC
>DATCRE010000203.1:0-4914 GCA_036569145.1 Cyclobacteriaceae bacterium | reverse complement strand
GTAAGCGCTCTTTTTAAATGCGGAATGGCAAACAATGTAAGTACAAACAAAATTGCATTTTCAATTGATACCACTACCTGGAATACATTATCTCCCTCCCAAAAAAAGGGACGAAACAAACAGGAGAATAATGCCCAGGGAGAATTTAGTAAGATGCTTTTCGCTGTTGCCTGCAAATTGAAATAATGGATGACGGCATCAGGTTTTGAGTATTGAAGATAAGCATGATAATTTTTAACAATTACATTCAGAAAATTATCCGCATGAAAATTGGGCTTGAGAAAACTCACGATAAGCATGGGAAATATAAAAACGCTGAGCCAGAGTCCTAACTCAACCAACGGATTATCTGACTTAACAACGCCATACAGTTTATGCACGACTATGGCTGTTATCAACACCGGCAATAAAATAGCGGCATAATAATATTTCACTTGCCACAGAATCCATACTGAACAAAGAAGCAGTAACACATCTATAACGTTGATTTTATCTTTCATCCAGAATTTCAAGAAGACTGACGTTATCAAAAATAAAGAAGCCAGCTCCAGGCTTTCTTTTATAACGCCTGAACTCCAGAACACAACGGTGGGTATACATAAGCATGAGATAATAAACGCCAGCTTATATGCAGGAAAATATTTTATCAGCGCCTGTAACAACTTCCATGCTGCTGCAAAAGAAATCAATGAAAAATAAATAGATGTAAACCAATAATTATTACCTGTAAAAATATTGAGAATGCTGACGAACTTAATGAGAAACAGTGACCTGTAATCGTGATAAGTTAGTTGTTTCCAGCAGGCAAAAGATGCATCGCCCTGCCACAGAAAATCAAAATAGACACGGGCATTTGTTTTAAACTGGTTGGCCAGTACTACACCATCATTAAAAAAATAAAAAGTATCAGCCTCTGTGTAGAAATATGTATAGATCAAACCCAGTGCTATACCTGCCGCAACCTTGATAGTTAAAGCAGGCCAGAACAATATGCGCAGATGAGCACTTCTTCTGTTAAAAGCTAATGCCAGCAGAAACAGAAAAATACTATTGACGCATAGCAATACGATGCTCATTAGGTTTTGGTCTGATCAATGAAGCACCAATATTACAATCTATACATCGTCGTTTCAAACAAAATTGGTTATGAAGTTCGAGAATGCTCTGTGAATCAAAGCCCGACCTGATTTCTAATCCCAGTGCATGCCATTTTCGTGTAATGGCATTGTCTTCAGGCGATATCTGCTGTAAAAATTCAACAGCTCTGTCCATGTATAACGTTTCATCTTTTGCCTTTCCATACGCCGCCAATAAGGGCACCACCGTGTTAATGATAATATTATCGATGCTTATTTCGCCCAGTGAAGCAACGCCTCCCTTTGCTTTCTTCGCAAAGTGAAAATGCTCAAGCCAATATATTGACTGTTGTGCTGAGAACAATCGTCTTAGATCTCTGACTGATTCTGCTTCCAGTATTTTTGAAAAAATGTTTTTCTGAACATGAAGTATCATAGCCAACTGAGCCAACCGTATAGTAGGGAAGTTTGCCGGACGCAGCCTAAGAAATTTCCATTGAGTTATGTGGAGCTTACGTGAAGTAAGATTATACTTGACTGACAATAACTGGTACTCCCGCTGAAGAAGCTGATAATAATTATCATCACGGGATTCATCCAGGAAACCTGCCTGGCCAAAAAGAAAAGCTTCGAGCTGCAAAACTTTATCGGCATGCTTTAACAGTACTCTATAGGGTAATGCTTTAGCTAATTGAATAAATGGATCAGCATTAACTTTAAAACCAAAATTTCGACAAAGCAGCTGATAGCAGGTTTCTTCCCAATCGTGATTAGTAGACTCCAACGTACCGGTCAATTGTACAGCTTTTGATTCAAGTCGTTGTAGCAATGCCTTATCAAGCATGGTATACTTCGTGATGTCGCTAACCGTATGAATTGAATTAGCACATGGAACTTCTTCAGGATTATTAACCAATTTATTATACCTGAAAATAATACTCTCTTCAATTCTATGATTCAGCTCAAGTGTTGGCACAAATGTACCATCACGATGCTGGATGGGTTTATCATTTTTCCAGACAACGTGCAGTACTACATTTTCATACGCCGGATTATGTTGATGCTGATGATTATACCAATCCGAAGATTGAATATGAATTTCAACATTACCAACCCACTCTATGTCACCAATTTTAATTCGTGCTGTAGAGAAGTCAGGACCCGCATTTGTATTGTGATAACCTGTGTTAAAAACCTGGAGAGGTTCTCCGTCAGTAGTTATAAGATTTGATTTTTCGAAATACTGAAATTGCCAAATGTAATGAAGAAATGATTCTGACACGCTCTTGTTTTTAGTACGGGCCGAGTTACAATTTTCCCGTGCTAAAACCAATTGGTATAATTAAGGTATGTATAAGTCAAGCAAGCGACTCATATCATTTTTTACTTTTATTGCCTCTCTTTTAGCGACAGCAGCAAAATCTTTTTCAGTTGATGCATAGATAATAGCTCTTGCTGAATTAACCAGCAACCCACATTCTTTGTTCATACCGTATTTCGAAACCATTTCAAGGTCGCCACCTTGCGCACCGACACCAGGCACCAGGAAGAAATGTTCAGGAGCCAACGCACGGATACTGGCCATTTTCTCAGCCTGAGTAGCCCCCACCACAAACATAAGCTGATCTGCTGTGCCCCACTGCTGCGACTTGATAAGCACTTCTTCATACAATTTACGCCCCGACACAGTAGACTCCAGCAACTGAAAATCGCTACTGCCAGGATTAGACGTGTGAGCAAGAACAATTACCCATTTATCTTTAAAATGAAGAAAAGGCTTTATGGAGTCTTCGCCCATATAGGGAGCCACGGTAACCGAATCAAAATTCATTTGTTCGAAAAATGCTTTGGCGTAAAGAGACGATGTATTGCCAATATCTCCCCGCTTCGCATCGGCGATAGTAAATATATTATTGGGGATATAGTCCAGCGTTTTTTGAAGACTCTCCCACCCCTTCGGTCCTAAAGCTTCATAAAATGCAATGTTTGGTTTATAGGCTACACAATGTTCATACGTAGCATCTATGATTTGCTTGTTGAATTCAAAAACCGGATCTGACTCTAACAACAAGTGATTCGGTATTTTAGTGATGTCAGTATCTAACCCAACACAGAGGTAAGATTTCTTTAATAGGATTTGCTCAACAAGCTGTTTTCTGTTCATATAACAAAAATAATAAAGTTAGATTAGACCCAACAACATTTTGATTTTTTGAAACCACCATATAATCATAGCCGCCGGGAAGGATGCCATATTTAAAAGTGCAGAATCTTGCAATAAGAGCTTGAGCGGCTTGCAAGTATATTTTGGATGTGGATTTGCCCTTCATTTTGGATCGATTGTGTGAAAATAAAACATTATACTGTTTTAAAATGAAACAACACTTATCTTTACCTCCTAAAGCAATCATAAATTCAAAAACGAATGAAGCTAAAACTGTCTCAAAAGGAAATTGGACAGCGAATCATGGAGCTACGCAAAGCTAAAGGAATGTCTCAGGAAGATTTGGCTAAGAGTATCGGAATGTCCCGACCTTCGCTAGCTCAGATTGAATTAGGCAATCGGAATATTGATGTATTTGAGTTGTTTCAATTATCGCATGTGCTCGGTTTTTCAATGGATGAATTTCTGTCTCCCGACTTTAAAACAGTAAATGAAGTTCAACATGAAAAAGAGGGAGCAGAAAAGAAAACCGACCTGCGGATTTCGGTTCCCAATTTACAGTTAGGTAAATTCAAAAATGTACTACTCTATATTTTGGAACGCTGTGCAGGTAAGCCAAACATTGGTGAAACAGTGTTGAATAAGTTACTTTACTTCTGCGACTTTAATTTCTATGAACTGTATGAGGAACATCTTACAGGAGCAAGATATAAGAAGTTGCCTTACGGACCTGTTCCGCAAAAACTTGATACTGTCATTAATCAAATGATTGAAAAAGGTAAGTTGAAACGGATAAAAACAGAGTATCACGGTTTTCCTCAAACACGATTCTTGCCTTTGGAGAAAGCGGATCTAACAGGGTTATCTGCTGCCGAAAAAACAGTGATTGATAATGTGATTCAACAAATGAGCGATTGGAACGCAAACAAGATTAGCGAATACTCACATCAAGATAAACCATGGAAGGCCACTAAAGATGGTGATTATATCAGCTACAACCTTGTGTTTTATCGTAGACCACCCTTTTCCGTAAGAGAATATCCTGAAGATGAACAAAATTAAGTTTGAAGAGCTGGATGAATACAAGAAGGATTTGAAGCGTTTGTTGAAAAAATACAGAACGCTTGAGAGCGATCTGGAAGACGTAAGAAAAGATCTGAGTGATGAGCCTGGTGAGCAACCACCTTTCAGTTTCAGGATAAACGGACTTGGAGTTGAAACCTGTGTAATCAAAATAAAAAAAATTGCCAGCGACAGTTTCAAGGGTAGAGGAAGAAACTCCGGCTTCAGATTGATATACGCCTGGTTTGAGGAGGAGCAACGGATAGTGTTTGTAGAACTTTATCATAAAAACGACAAAGAGAACGAAGACAGACAAAGAATTTTATCAAACTTTAAATGATAAACCAGCATGCGTTCCAATGCAAAGTGCTGAGAGAAAGAAAGCGAAAAGCCTTTCACTATTCTACACAAAATCGTATCAGGGTTTTCCGCAAATTGATGCACTAAATCTTTTCAATGTAGCTTTCATGATTACATTTGAACAGATAACAGCGATATGGTTCGGAACAAGATTAAAAGGATTTCGAGAATTTCAAGGTACGTGGTTTACAGAGAAACCTTAGTTGATTACAAAGAACATTTTTGGTCATTCATAGGGTCATTTTTTGGCAT
>DATCRE010000202.1:0-2799 GCA_036569145.1 Cyclobacteriaceae bacterium | reverse complement strand
TTGATGAAGTGGGCGAGATGAACATTGATCTCCAGGCAAAACTTTTAAGAGTATTAGAAGCTGGTGAATTTTTTCGGGTGGGAGATAGCAAGCCCAGAAAAGTTAACGTTCGCTTTATAGCGGCGACAAACCGAAATCTTGAGAAAGAATCTGAGAATGGAAATTTTAGAAGCGATCTTTTTTACAGGCTTTCAGTCTTTACAATCTCATTGCCATCACTTCGGGACAGGAAAGATGACATAGCACTTTTAGCAAAATATTTTGTAAAACAATTTTCACTGAAAACAAATAAAAAAGAACCTGTGATGACGGATGGATTTCTGAAAGCATTACAAAGTCATTCGTGGAAAGGTAATATACGAGAGTTGAAAAATGTTATTGAGCGAAGTGTTATCCTTACTGATCAATCTCTCGAACCTTCAATTCTTCCCTCTGACTTTAATCTTGATGAGGAAGGAAATTCATTTGATCTCACTCACATAGAGAAAAAACATATTATAAAAGTCCTGGCGTATGCCAATGGAAATAAAACACAAACCGCTAAACTTTTAGGAATAAGTCTTACAACACTCTATCAAAAAATAAAGGACTATAATTTAGCATAGCCTTTTGTCTTAGTATTCTCTTCGCCCTGCAGTTCGAATCTGGAACGTCATCATTTATAAATAATCAATCTGATTTTTGCATTGCTATTGTCAATAGCAAATAGATAATCACTTATCGATTCTGTAATCCTGTCAACCCTTCAATTCTTGTAAATACCCTACGGAATCTGTAGGGTGCAATTTTGCCTCACCGAGTTAATCTCTTGATAATTAATCTTTTGAATTTTCAGGCATAGCTGTTGCCAAGTGGCTTTCAACTTTAAACCAAATATTATGATAACGCTTATGCTGATAGCGACAACCGTAGTTTGCTTCGCACTATTCTTTAAATCAATTGACTACTTCGAAAACATATAAATGTATGATCATCTTATTAATCATCTCTGTCCTGGTATTTCTATACCTGTGCTACGTACTCGTTAAACCTGAAAAATTTTAAGATATGAATACTGAAATTGCTGGTATCATTTTTATTTTCCTTCTTACTATAGCGCTCGCTTATCCACTTGGAAAATACATTGCCAACGTTTACCTCGGCGAAAAAACATTTCTTGATCCGGTCTTTAATCCACTTGAAAAAATATTTTATAAGATTAGCCAGATTGATCCAACAAAAGAGATGACGTGGCAACAACATTTAAAAGTGTTGCTTACTATTAATATTGTCTGGTTTGCGTATGGCATGGTTATACTTATGAATCAAGGTTGGCTTCCATTGAATCCTGATGGAAATCCTTCGATGACGCCAGACCTTGCGTTCAATACAACAATCAGCTTTGTTACAAACACCAACCTGCAACATTACTCTGGTGAATCCGGTGTTTCATATTTTGGTCAGCTTACGTTGATGCTTTATCAATTTGTAAGTGCTGGTGCTGGTATGGCCGCGTCAGCAGTTTTATTTAATGCACTTCATGAGAAATCATCTACAAGCCTCGGTAATTTTTATGACTATTTTTTGAAATCATGCACTCGCATATTGTTACCCATTTCTTTTGTAGTAGCCATTATTCTTGTGTTCAGTGGAACGCCAATGACCTTTGAAGGGAAGGATACCATTACATCCTTACAAGGCGGTACTGTGCAAGTATCACGAGGCCCGGCAGCAGCGATGATTGCCATCAAACAAGTTGGAACGAATGGTGGCGGATACTATGGCGCTAACTCGGCTCATCCGCTTGAGAACCCAAATTATCTCACAAACATCATTGAGACTATTTCTATCCCGTTGATTTCAATTGCCCTTTTGTTTGCATTGGGTTTTTATCTGAAGAGAAAAAAATTAGCATGGATGATCTTTGGTGTTATGACAATCGGGTTTCTTTTATTTCTGATTCCTACGGTCTACCTGGAAATGAAGGGCAATCCGGCGATAGCACATATGGGAATAAACCAGTCGCTGGGAAGCATGGAAGGAAAAGAAGTTCGCTTTGGTGGAGCGTCCTCAGCATTCTGGGCAATTATTACTACCTGTACGTCTAACGGTTCTGTTAACGCTATGCACGATAGCCTCACAGCACTGTCAGGCATGTTCACTATGCTTGGTATGGAGATCAATGCATTTTACGGAGGCAAAGGTGTTGGTCTGTTAAACTTCTACATCTTCATTATCATTGCTGTTTTTATTTCGGGCTTAATGGTTGGACGCACACCGGAATTTCTCGGAAAGAAAATTGAAGTGCGCGAAATGAAAATCGCGATGATTGTTTTCCTGCTTCATCCTTTTCTTATCCTCGCGGGAACAGCACTTTCATCTTACCTGCTTTATCTCCGTCCTGATTATGCGTGGCTGAATAACCCGGGTTATCATGGCTTCTCTGAGATGCTTTATGAATACACGTCGTCATCAGCAAATAACGGAAGTGGTTTTGAAGGATTGGGCGACAACACACCGTGGTGGAATATTTCATGTGGATTAATTATGCTGCTCGGTCGCTTCATTCCAATTATCGGCCCCATCGCTATTGCTGGAATTCTGGCGGAGAAAAAACATATTCCAGAAAGTGCAGGTACATTAAAAGCTGACACAGCAACATTTGGCGTGATGGTATTTGCAGTCATCGCTATTCTTGTTGCGCTGTCTTTTTTCACAGCGCTGGCATTAGGCCCCATCGCAGAACATTTCAGTATGAATTAATTTATAAAGCATAATCTATATAAAGAAATTAGTTATGACTACCAGAGAAAGAAAAAC
>DATCRE010000201.1:0-29794 GCA_036569145.1 Cyclobacteriaceae bacterium | reverse complement strand
GGCCAACCCATACCGATCAATGGTTTATAACAGTATGAATGCTAACAACAAACAACGTTGGCTGGGCAATGCTTATTTACAAATTGAGCCTATAAAAAATCTTACATTCAGATCTACAGTCAATGTTGATTATGAAACAGGTGAAGGACATTCTTACCTTCCTGTATATGTTTTATCTATGTACAGCTTTAACAGAATTAATAAAGCAAGCCAGAACATGTATAAAAACCGTACAATCATTGTTGATAATTTACTGAGCTATGGTTTAACAAGAGGCGATCATAGAGTTGACATAATGTTGGGAACGTCAGCTTACAGCCAGATCAGTAATTCTATGAATATCAGCAATACTAATGTTGTTTTTGATAACCTGTCTCATGCATGGATAAACTCCACAACAAATAAGGACGGCACAAGAATATCAATAGGTGGAGGTCCTGGTGATCCTAACAAAAGACTGTCTTACTTTGGCCGACTTAACTACAATTTTAAAGAAACCTTTTTGCTCAATGCAACATTCAGAGCAGATGCATCTTCAAATTTTGCGCCGGGACATCAGTGGGGTTACTTCCCGTCTGTATCGGGTGGTTGGATCATGACCAATTCTCAATTTCTTGGTGGTACAAAAAACTGGTTAGACTTTTTAAAACTTCGTGCAAGCTGGGGACAAGTTGGTAACCAGAATGTAGGAGCGTTCCAGTATACAGCTTTAATTCAATCTGCAACTACTAACTATACATTTGGTCCAACAGAAGGTGCCAACGGGTTGACACCTGGTGCTTATAATAAGAATATCACGAATGTTAATTTAAAGTGGGAGTCAGCTCAGCAGAGTGATATTGGTTTTGATGCCAGATTATTTGATGGAAAAGTTTCTGTAAACTTTGATTGGTATAATAGAACCCAAAAGAACTGGTTAGTACATCCACCTCTTCTGGCAACGGCAGGAGCCGAAGCACCTTGGGTAAACGGAGGTAACGTTACCAATAAAGGAATCGAGCTTGCCATCAGTTATAATAATAGCATCGGAGATCTGAACTATCACATCAGTGTTAATGGAACGCATAATAAAAACTTAGTAACCGATGTTCCTACAGCTGATGGAATAATCCATCCCGATAACTCTAGTAATCAGCTTTGGAATAACGCGCCCGAGTTTTATCGTGCACAGGCCGGTAGACCAATGGGTTATTTCTGGGGCTTAAAAACAAATGGAATATTTCAATCAGAGGCAGATGTAACAAGCTACACGTCAAAAACCGGAGAGATTATTCAGCCTAATGCTAAGCCTGGTGATGTGCGATATGTTGATGTGGATGGTAATGGTGTTATTAACAATGACGATAAAACTATGATTGGTAATCCTTACCCCAAGCTTACTTATGGTTTTTCAATTGGTGCTGATTACAAAGGATTTGATATCTCAATCTTAGCTAACGGTGTTGCAGGTAATGATCTGGTTCAATCCTATAGAAACTCTGGTCAGGCTGATAATTACTCAACAGAAATGTTAGGTCGCTGGCACGGGGCTGGTACTTCTAACAGATTACCCCTTGTGACGGAAGACAACAGAAACCTTACAGGAAATAATTTCTCTGATCTATACATTAAAAAAGGTGACTTTTTGAGAATTAGCAATGTTACAATCGGATATAACCTGAGCAAAATCTGGAAAAATAAATTCGCAAGTCAATGCAGAATTTATGGTGCAGCCTTGAACCTATACACTTTCACAAAGTATAGCGGCATGGACCCGGAAGTTGGTTATAGCCCTGATAATTTGACTCAAGGTGTTGATCTTGGTTATTATCCACGCCCAAGAACATATATGGTTGGAGTGAATGTTAAATTCTAATTTGAGGAAACATGAAAAAAGTTAAAAGATATATTTTGATTTGTGGCGCACTGGTCCTTAGTGCTTGTAGCGATAGTTTTTTAAACGTACAACCGCCATCTAAGCTTGCTGAAGAAAATTTTTATAAAACACCTGCTCAAGCCTATACAGCTTTAGTAGGTTGTTATGACGGGTTGCAAATTCTTTGGAGTGGTGGTGGAGTGCCTTTTTTTACAGAAGTCTTATCGGATAATGCTTTTGGCGGAGGAGGTAACGCAGATGGATTTGGCCTTAGAATGCTGGATGAATTTGATAAAACAAAATCGCCAACAGATGTAAACATGTTTAGCGATAACTGGAGTAATGCGTATAAGGCCATTTATCGTTGCAATGTTTTACTAGAGAATCTTGACAAAGTAGATTGGGGAACTCAAACAGACCTAAAAACGAAATACGAAGCAGAGGCGAGATTTTTGCGTGCGTTTTTTTATTTCGAAACGGTTAGGTTTTGGGGTAATATTCCTTTATTAACAGAACCATCGATAGCAAATATACCACAAGCAAATCCGGATGATGTTTATAAAGTGATTGCAGAGGATTTACAATTTGCTATCGACAATATTCCAGCACAAACATACCAGGCTCAACCTGCATCAACGCATGGCAGGGTAACAAAATGGGCAGCAGAATCATTACTGGCAAGAGTTTATCTCTACTACACCGGGTATTATTCTAAAACTGATCTTGTTGGTGTTGTAACCAAGGCGCAAGCCTTAGCTTATGTAGAAGACGTTATTGCTAACAGCGGTCATGATCTGGTATCTGATTTTGCAAAGTTGTGGCCTGCAGCATCAGGAAATAGTTATGCAGGTGAAGATAACATTGAGACTGTCTTTGCGATCAAGTACACCTACACAAGTGATTATAGCGGCAACACAGATGGTAACCAATGGATGGTTATGTTTGGTATTCGTGGTTATTCCTTTACCCCCTATGGAAATGGTTGGGGAGGAGGTACTGTAAATCCTAAGCTTTATAATTTATATGATGATGCAGATACTCGCAAGGTAGCGACAATTACCTCTCTTGATGAGGATACCATTGTGCATAATTCAAGTTTTGATTTAGTCAAAATTAAAGCTGACCAACGTGAGTATACTGGCTATTACAATAAAAAATATTCACCAATGTCAGATGGTTCTGGTCAAAGTCTGGCTGTTAAATTGGGTGGTGTGAATTTCATGATTGGCCAGTATGAAGATTATGTTTCTATTCGTTATGCTGATGTTTTATTGATGGCTGCAGAGTTAGGAAGCCCCAATGCTCAAACTTATTTTGATAAGGTAAGAGCAAGGGCGTACAAGGCGGCTTTCAGTTCAATACCAGTTTCACAAAACAGCATTATGGTTGAGAGACAGCTTGAATTTGCAGGTGAAGGAATTCGCTATTGGGATTTATTGCGCCAAGGAATTTCAGTTGCGTCAGCAGCTATTGCTGAATCTACAACATTATTGGATGGTGGAGTCTCAACAACTAAGACAATTACTGCCTCTAATATTGAAGCAACCAAGGGGCTTATGCAGATTCCTACTACTCAGGTAACATTATCGGGAGGTACGCTTGTACAGAATACGGGTTGGTAATAGCTAAAAATTAAATAAAATATTGATATGAAAAACATAAAATATTTGTTGCTTATTTGGTGCACGGCAATCGTCTTTTCGTGTACACCTGATGATCCTAAGTTTGGCAAAAAGCTTGCCCCTTCGGATCTAAAATATTCGGTTACACAGAATCCATCTTATGATAATCAGGTATTTCTCGCAAGTGAAACAGATGGAGTAATTCCATTCTGGGATTATGGGTTAGGGGTATCAAGAGCGATTATGGATACTATAACCATTCCGTTTGGTGGCGACTTTTGGGTTAAATACACCGGCTTTGGAAGAGCGGGTGCAACTACCGATTCAACTAAAATAACTATTAGTGAAAATGATCCAACATTCTTTTCCGATCCACAGTGGAATCTTCTCACGAACGGTGCTGCTGGAAAGACCTGGATATTTGACCCAACGGATCCTATTTCTTATTACGGTAAGGATTACCCTGCTCACACTGGAAGTGGTGACGATTGGTTATATGATCCGGGAAGTTGCCCAGACTGGTCAGGCTTTCCTTGCGGAACAGATTGGGGAGAAGTGACTTTTGACTTAAATGGAAGTTACAATCTTACCGTAAAACAAAAGTCGTTGACTGATAATACTTACACGACAAGAAAAGGCAAGTTTGGTTTTGATATCGATGGTAAAGCTTTGTCTTTCATCGGCATCCCGATGCTTTCTTCGAAAAACAGTGCAAACTGGAATCAAGCCTATGTGTTCGAAGTTTCAGAGAATGTTCTTTATATAGGCGTAGTTGCTCCGGATGGAGGTCACATGCGCTTCAAGTATATTCCTAAACCATAATTTTTAATAACATTCTTAAAGAGACTGTCTCAAAAGGGCAGTCTCTTTTTGTTTAGTTGATATAAAAACAGAAGAACGACAGTTCCCCAAACGGTCAGTCAATAGGTACATTCAATAAGAATGATTCTACGTGACGAACACTTACCAATTAAAACATGAAATTCATAAATTTGGATAAGATCAATTAAATAGAAACATATAACTCATAAAATATAAAATGAAACGCAGAACATTGATTAAAGGAATAGCAACTGCTTTGCCATCATTATGGCTATCGCGTGCATTGGGTAATAATGTCTTTCAAGAACAATTTTTGAATGAGCCAATTTCGAAGGGCCCTTTCAATCCTACGTGGGAGTCATTGCAGAATTATAAAACACCTGAGTGGTATCGTAACGCGAAGTTCGGCATGTGGGCACACTGGGGGCCTCAATGTCAGCCTGAACATGGTGACTGGTATGGAAGAGGAATGTATGAAGAGGGTTCTCCTCATTATGTATATCATGTTAAAAAGTATGGACACCCTTCCAAATTTGGATTTAAAGATGTGATTCATGATTGGAAAGCAGAGAACTGGAATCCAGAAGAATTAGTGAGCCTGTATAAGTCAGCAGGTGCGCAGTACTTTATGGCAATGGCCAATCATCACGATAATCTTGATTTATGGGACAGTAAATTCCATCAATGGAATTCAGTAAAAATTGGTCCCCAAAAAGATATTATTGCCGGATGGTCGACAGCTGCAAAAAAGTATGCGCTGCCATTTGGTGTAAGTGTTCATGCATCTCATGCGTGGATGTGGTATGAACCCGCTCAACTTTCTGATAAGAACGGAGAATTTGCTGGTGTACCTTACGATGGAAAACTCACAAAAGAAAATGGAGAGGGCTTATGGTGGCAAGGTCTTGACCCACAGGAGTTATATGCACAGAACCATGAGTTAAGCAAAGGTTGGAATTGGGAATGGGGAAAAGAAATGACTACGCCATCACCGGATTACTGCAATAAATTTTATAATCGCACTATTGAGTTAATTGATAAGTATAATCCTGATCTGGTTTATTTTGATGACTCGCAACTTCCGCTCTGGCCGATCAGCGACGTTGGCTTGCGTATCGCAGCCCATCTATATAACAAGAGCATTCGTACGCATGGTGAACTTCGTGCTGTAATCAACGGAAAAATATTAGATGAGAACCAACGTAAGGCTATGGTTTGGGATATTGAAAGAGGGCAGGCCAACGAAATTCAACCACTACCCTGGCAATGTGATACCTGCATTGGCGGATGGCACTACGATCGGGGAGTATATGAACGCAATGAATACAAAACGGCAGCTACTGTAATTCAAACTTTAGTTGACATTGTCAGCAAGAATGGAAACCTGATGTTGAACATTCCTGTTCGTGGCGACGGAACTATTGATGAAAAAGAAAAGAAGGTAGTTGAGGATATTGGTAAATGGATAAAAGTAAACAGTGAAAGCATCTATGGCACACGACCTTGGAAAATATTTGGTGAAGGGCCAGCGCAAGAAGCAGCAGCACAACTGAATGCACAAGGTTTCAACGAAGGCAAAGGAAAACCATTTTCCTTTGAAGACATTCGTTTTGCAACAAAAGGAGATGTTCTTTATGCAACAGCAATGGGTTGGCCTGAAAACGGAAAGCTCGTCATTAAAAGTTTGGCAAAGGGAAGCAAACACTTTCCAAAAGAAATTCAAAGAGTAGAATGGTTGTCAACAAAACAATCATTAAGCTTTGAAAGAAATGAAAATTGCTTAGTTGTATCTCTGCCTGAAAAATCTTCTGATGAATTTACATACGCAAATGTGTTGAAGATTCTTTCATAAGATGGGTTGTTGACGAAGTAATTAGCGTTAAGAAGAAATCATACTGATTTCTTCTTAACGCTTTTGTAATTCAAAGATTTGTTATGAATGCCTTATAAAATAAAGATTCACGGTTCTCTGTTATTTTAGTTTTCGATTAAGCTTTATAAAGAAAACGTCATTTTCTTTAAGATCAAGTTTATGAGTAAAGATCTTTGAGTCTCGTATTGTAACAGACTCTTTATAAAATGGAGATCCGTTGTTTTGATTCTTTATCTGATTAACCTGTTCTGCACTTAATTGATCAGGTCTTCCCATCTTCAGATAAGTTGTATAAGGATCGTTACTACCATAACCAATTCGATAAACTTCTATTGTATAAGCACCGGGAGGCACGTTAGTAAGATGGATGCTTACTTTACCTGCTGATTTTGCTGGCAGATCACGAATATAGTATTGCTGATTGTTTACCGAGTCACCTGGATGAGTATTGGTGAAATTCCATAAAAGAACCTGCACGTTGCCATTTGAATCTTTGCATGCATGTGATGCAAAATCCTTGTTTAACAATTCCACAGGCCCGAGTTGGTTTAAAAATTTGTAGGCGTAGAACACCGGCTTATTTATTCCTTGTGTAGTGAGTAGTCCAAACCCACCGTGAAAAGGTGTAAACCGAGGGCCTGCTTCTTCGAAGATGTCTGTAAACACCCAGTACGACATTGATTGAGCTGCATTGTTAGCCTCCTTTAATTTTTGCAGAACATACGAAGCTTCATGATAACTGTCATGTATAGGATCAGCAGGCGTATAAGAAGCACTCCACTCGGTGTAATGAAGTTCGAGATTAGGCTTTTTAGAATCCTGAATTTCTTTGCGCGATTGAATTACATCACCACTCACCGCCATGCTATCTTTCGATAAAACAGTTCCCGAATTTCCAAATTCATCCAAATAACCTTGTTTAACTCCGTATGTGTGAGTGCTTATGAAATCAATTGGAACTTTGTTGTCAACACAATAATCGATGAGCTCTTTTTCCCACGCTGCTCCGGCAGTTCCAGGACCTCCCACGCGGTACAATGGATTAATACCTTTTACGGCTTCCGCGCTAAATTTATAAAGTTTAAAATATTCCTCCTGGGTTCCTGCCCAGAAACCATTTAAGTTCGGTTCATTCCAAACTTCAAAGTACCATGTCTTAACTTCTTCAACACCATAACGCTCTGTAAAATGTTCAACTAGTTTACTAACCAGGGCTTTCCATTTTTCATAATTTTTTGGCGGAGTAACATTACCACGCCACCAAAAAATGGTTTGATTGCCACTGGCCAAACCAGAGGGCATAAAGCCTAGTTCAACAAAGGGCTTCATACCGATCTTATTCAGATAATCAAATAACACGTCTACATACATGAAGTTGTATTGCGGATTGCCGTCCTTGTCTTCTCTATATACTGCCATGTCATCTGTTAGAAGCCCATGCATGCGGATATATTTGAAGCCACATTCTGTATGGGCATATGATAATTGATGTTGCCAGTCTGCTCTCAGGCCTTCATTAGCTCTACCTGCACCAACGCATTCTTTGAAGAATGTGTTTAGCTTTCCTTTTACGTTAGCAAAGTCAATTTCAATATTCCTTTCTGCAGGCTTATTTTTTTCATTTTGCCCGTGAACGAAATCAGGTATCAGAATTAAAACAAGAAAAGCAAACAGCCACATCTTGTATTGTAATAAAGTAAGTTTGAACATTTTTAAATGTGTAAAGTGTTTAGAATTGCAAATCATATATATTATATAAGGAATAGATCACTAAATTAGATTCTCTCCATCGTTAAAAAATGATTGTAGCCCAGGGATGAATCACAATCAGACTATTTGTCCATGCTTTATATTTTTTAAGCCTTTCAAATATACTTTTTGATACCTTATGTTTTATGTCATTTTGCTTGATTCGTAACTTAAAATGTACGCTATAAAGTTGATTGTAATTATATGGATGAATTACGTAAGAACAGCCCGAATTTAATTGACTTAATCAAATTCAATAAGGTATGATGCGTAACACCACCGTTTATTCTTTTATGTGGAAGTTCACAACTGGCTACCTTTTAAAAGACATTTATTTTTTTTGAATAACGGATAATAAATCAGATAATGACGTAATAAATATAAATAAAACATAACATGCCATATCAGAAAAAAGAGCTTTTGGAATATAACCATAACACACTCATAAGCATTATTGAGGAATTACAATTGCGAATGGTGCAAAGAAATTCTAAATTGAAAGATGTGAGGTCAAAGCTTCGGACTATGCGTTCAAAAGTCATGAAAATGAAAGGAATGTTACAAACTCAAGCAAAACGGATTCTTGAATTATATCACACTTCACCGACGACAATATAATTTTCTAATAATCAATCTAATTTCACAAATCAAATATGAATCGTATAATTTTTTTATTTGTAGTTATTACGCTCTTTGTTTCATCATGTAAAGAAAATCAGGAGGCAGTACTTAAAAGTCCTGATAGCAATATAGAGCTGTCTGTTTTTCTTGTTAATGGTCAGCCACAATACCTTGCCAGGCTTGGACAAAAAGTTGTCCTCGATTCAGCTCAACTGGGAATCGTTATTGAAAATCATGCCTTTGATTCAGGCTTGGAACTCGAAAAAGTTTCTTCCACTGCTGAAATTTCAGAATCCTATTCCATGATCTATGGCAAGCGATTACAAAATAATTATCATGCCAATGAAAAGACATGGACATTCAAAAATCATAACGGTGATTTACTGGATATCCGATTCAGAGTTTCAAATGATGGTATAGCGTTTCGCTACGAGTTCAACAATTCGTCCAACGACTCAAGTTTGGTACTTCAAGAGCAAACAGGCTACAGGTTTGTTCCTGGCACTACAGCATTTATTCAGCCCATGTCAGTCTCTAAAACAGGTTGGTCGAAAGTGAATCCATGCTATGAAGAATATTATTACAAAGATGTTCCGGCAGAAACACCTCCATCATCTCCGGCAGGTTGGGTATATCCTGCCATGTTTCGCAGTGATGATCGTTGGATTGTAATTACCGAGTCATCGTTAGAGAGAAACTATTGCGGAACACATTTGAAAAAAGGACAAGAGGGCAGCGAATATTTTGTTGCTTTTCCAGACTCGTTACAAGTTTTTCCAAAAGGAGGTTATCTGCCTGTGGCACAGGGTGCATTCACAACACCGTGGCGTGTCGTCGTTATCGGTACTTTAAAAACCGTAGTAGAGTCTGATCTTGCAAATGCTCTTGCCAAGAAGCCAGCGATAGCCACACCATTTTCTAAACCAGGTCACTCTTCCTGGAGCTGGGCGTTATTGAAAGATGATTCCACTGTATTTGAAGTACAGAAAAAATTTATAGATCACGCTGCAGACATGCACTGGGATTATTGTCTTGTTGATGCTGACTGGGATCAGAAAATTGGGTATGATAAGATGCAGGAATTGCTGAAGTATGCTGACTCGAAAAAGATTGGTGTGTGGCTTTGGTATAACTCTGCAGGTGATTGGAACGAAACACCATACACACCTAAAAACAAATTATTGACAGTGGCAGATCGCCAGGCAGAATTTGCAAAACTTAATTTGATGGGAGTGAAGGGAGTGAAGATTGACTTCTTCGGTGGAGATGGTCAATCGATGATTCAATACTATATTGAAATTCTGGAAGATGCAGCCAAGAATAACCTGATGGTAAATTTTCATGGAAGCACCATTCCACGAGGATGGCATAAAACCTATCCTCACCTGATGAGCATGGAAGCAGTCAGAGGATTTGAATATGTAACGTTTGGTCAGGAAGCAGCAGACGAACAACCATCACATTGTGCTATGTTGCCTTTTGCACGGAATCTTTTTGATCCGATGGACTTTACACCATTGAGTCTTGACACTGTGCCGAGAATCAATCGTAAAACAACAGCAGGCTTTGAGCTGGCATTGCCAATAGTATTTATATCTGGTGTTTCCCATTTTGTAGAAACTCCAACCGGTATGAAGACAGTACCAATGGAAGTGAAAGAACTACTGAGAGACCTTCCAGTAACATGGGATGAGACGAGATTCATCTCTGGTTATCCGGGCAAAGACTTTGTCATTGCGAGACGATCAGGTGACACATGGTACCTGGCAGGCATTAACGGCGAGAATGCGAAGAAAGAAATTTCACTTGACTTGTCTTTTGCTAAATCTGAAAGTGGAATGCTGTTCCTTGACGACAAGGATGGCAAGCATTTATCAGCACAGAAACTTTCAAAAGATTCTTTGAACAAAGTTGTTTTACCTCCGTTTGATGGATTTGTGATTGTGATGAAGTAGTAAGTTATATCAAAGGGTGCCCGGAATACTCCTGGCACCTTAATCTATTCGTGGCAGATACAAGTGATCTGTAACTATCATTAAGGTGGTTGACATACATCTCTGTGTACATTTTACCCGACAATCATCTTACAAGCATTCTTTTTTGTATATACCCGTATTTTCGGTTTCATTTGATGAGTCTTCACTGATTTCTTTTTAACTTTCCAAAATCACATTGATAGTCCGTGGTTGTTTTTGTCAGTTTTCTGGCACGCTCAATTTCTTCTTCATGTGCTTAGTCTTTAAAAATCAAACCAGCAAACTGATGAAGAGATCTTCGCCAGGTTTGCCATTCATGTGATGTGCCGGGCGACTCATAGTAAATATGTTTAATGCCAGCTTTCTCAAGTGCAGTATGGAAGCCATTCACACTTTTATACATTCTTTCAGGTTCAACCGTACCGATACTCAGATACATTACCTTAATTTTTTTATTGAAAGCATCAGCATCAGCCCAAACACCATCAAATGCTTTTGTGATATCGCTACCAGGATCAAGAAATGCTGCACCGCTGAAACCACCCACGTACGCAAATTTATCAAGGTTGGTCATTGAAGTTTGGAAAGTTTGAAACCCGCCCATAGACAAGCCCGCCATGGCCCGATGATCGCGATCGGCTATAGTACGAAACGTTTTGTCAATCATTGGAATTACATCTTTAATCAACACATCAGGGAAAGCATTGTTTGCCATCATCGCTCTTAAATCACCTGGCTTGGCTTCTACGCTGCGTCTCATCGGATCGACTGCATATCCACGATCCATCACAACCAACATGGGTTTGGCTTTTCCTTCAGCAATAAGATTATCCAATATAAAATCTGCCTTGCCTTGAACAGGCCATCCGGTTTCGTCTTCGCCACCTCCATGTTGCAGATATAATACAGGATATCTTTTATTCACATCATCATCATAACCAGGAGGAGTATACACAAAAGCGCGCCGCCATGTTTTTGTTGTTTCTGAGTAATAGTTAATGTTCCGGATCTGTCCATGCGGAACATTCTTCGGAAAATAAAAATCAATACCGGCTTCAGGAATATCTATACCACTGGCCATTCTGCCCATTCCATAAAAGGTTTGACTTGCCGGATCAGCAAGAGCAACACCATCAATCAGCAAAGAATAATAATGAAAGCCAATTACGATTGGATCGGTTGTTACGTTCCAGTATCCACTTGTATCCTTCACCATGTCATATTTTTTACCCAGGTCAACCTGAATTTTCTGAGCGTTAGGTGCCTTGATTCGAAACACAACACGACTATCAGTTAATATCTGGGGGTATTGTGCATTGGGAACATTTGTTGATGCCGGATCGCCAATACCAGTATGATAATTGACGAACGTAGCAGGGTCAAGTGATTTGAAAAGTAATTGAGAGAACATGTACAATCCATTCTTCCAAACTTTGAAATCATGGACGCCGGGCTCAATGTAATAGATATGAGGAACATTTTTTCGAAATAGATACTCGTGTGTTCGTCTGCTAAAATTAATCAGCCCATCCTTATCGCCACACGAAATCCAAAGCAGCTTCAGTTTAGACTTTGCAGCTTCAGCGTCAGGTACTAAAACTTCTGGTGCTTTTGTATTGGGTGCGGAAGAGAATCCACCTACCCATGCAAACTTATCAAGGTTGCCCAATCCGAAATTTAATGATTGCCCGCCACCCATCGATAAACCTGCAATAGCCCGATGCTCTCTGTCTGTAAAAACAGGATATGTTTTCTCAATGAAAGGAATCAAATCGTTGAGCAAATCTTTTTCAAAATTTGCAAAAGCATCCACCTTCTCTTTATCAAAAACATTTCCTATGGCACGGTCGTCTTTCATGGCGCGGCCATTAGGCATTACTACGATCATTGGCTGGAGCTTGCCATCGGCGTACAAATTGTCTAAGATGATCTGTGGCTTACCGCCGTTGAGCCATTCTTTTTTATCTCCGCCAATACCGTGAAGCAAATACAACACTGCATATTTTTTCTTTTTCGAAAACCCGGGAGGAGTATAGATCAACGCCTTTCTTGAAACATCAACAGTTTTGGAATTATAACTGATGGTATCAATTTTTCCGTGTGGAATATTGCTCCTTAAAGAATCAAAACCTTTTGGAGCTTGTTTTACAACATTCTGAGAAATAGCAAATACACTATAAAGAAATGTTAAACCTAAAAGAGTTAATCGTTTCATATCTTAATGATGTTAAAGCGTTTATGATTATATCTCCGTTTTTATTTGTTAAGATTTGAATTTCAAATTTTAATTTCATTGAGTAATAAAACTCCGACAAGACCAATTACAGATACAATTGTTTCCATAAAAGTCCACGATCGAAAAGTATCTTTCATGGATAAGCCAAAATATTCTTTAAACATCCAGAAGGCAGTATCATTTACGTGAGAGAAAAATAAACTTCCTGCACCAATGGAAAGCACCATAAGGTTTGGGTTCACCGATGTTTGTATAAGAAGAGGATAGAGAATACCTGCAGCGGTAAGTCCGGCTATTGTAGCTGAACCCAGGCATAATCTAAGAATGGCAGTTACTACCCAGGCGAGAAGTAAAGGTGGCAAGGGCCAGCTACTGAGTGCCACAGCAATTTCATTACTTGCACCACTATCGATGAATACTTGTTTTAAAATTCCTGCACTCCCGATGATGAGCAAAATCATCGCAATATCTTTCACGGCCTCCGAGTATATGTGCATTATTTCAAAAATACTTTTTCCTCTCCTGATGCCGAGCGTATAAGTAGCTACAATGATACTAATACTCATGATTACATTGGGCTCTTCCAGAAATTTCAGAATCTGGATGAGTGAGCTATTTTCATGCTGTACTTTTGTTGTGAGTGCAACCACAGCAATAATAATTACAGGTAACAAGGATGAGAGAAAACTGTTGGCTACACTCGGAAGTTGATCCGTATTGTTTACATAGGCCAGGTTGATTTTTGTTTCACCCGACTGCATAGTCTTTAACATTCTGGAAAAAAACGGCCCGGCAACGATAATAGCAGGAATAGCAATACACAATCCATAAAAAAAAGTGGTAGCCATATTTGCTTTGAACTGAATAAGCAATGCCATGGGCGAAGGATGGGGAGGAAGGAAACCATGCATAACTGAAAGTGAAGCAAGCGTTGGTAAACCGATGTATACCATGGAAAGTTTATTCTGGCTGGCCACAGAAAAAATAATCGGGAACAAGATCACAAAGCCAACATTATAATATAGCGGTATGCCGACGATGAGCCCGGTGAGAGACATCGCCCAGATCAAATATTTCGTACCAAAAATATTTTGAAAGACAGTCGCAATCTGTTGTGCAGCACCGCTCGTAGCTACAAGTTTGCCAAGCATCGCACCCAGCACAATAACAATTACAAGTGAGCCAAGCGTATCACCAATTCCTTTAGTGACCGACTGCATGATCGATTGAAGTTGAATTCCAAGTAATAACCCGGTAACAGTTGACATTAACAGGAAAGCAAGGAATGGATTCAGCTTTGCCCACGTAATTAAAATTACAAGGGCAACAATACAGCAGGAGATAATAAGAAAAGTCATGCTTGTGGAATCAGATCAATGTGAATCACGGCTAACTTGTGCTCCTGATTTTCCTACAAGAAAATCCAGATCAGCACCTTTGTCTGCTTGTTGAACGTGTTTTACATAGAGGTTCACATAACCCCGATCTGAAATAGGATCTGGTTTTTTCCATTGACTTCTTCGTTTCGCGAGTTCTTCATCCGATACTTCCAGGTGTAATTTTCTTTTGTGAACATCAAGCTCAATCATATCTCCGTTTTGAACCAATGCTAAATTTCCACCCACTGCAGACTCTGGAGAGACGTGAAGAACTACTGTTCCATAAGCAGTACCGCTCATTCTTCCATCTGAAATTCTCACCATGTCAATAACACCTTTGTCCAGTAATTTTTTTGGCAACGTCATGTTGCCTACTTCGGGCATGCCTGGGTAACCAACAGGACCAACGCTTTTTAACACCATTACACAAGTTTCATCAATATCAAGATCAGGATCATCTACCCGTGCATGATAGTCTTCAATATTTTCAAAAACCACAGCGCGTCCGCGATGTTTCATCAATGCCGGTGTTGCTGCCGAAGGTTTAACAACTGCGCCATTCAACGCGAGATTTCCTTTCACTACTACAATACCACCTTCTTTAATCAACGGGTTTTCATATTCAGCAATCACATCTTTATTATAACATATACCGAAGCCTTCTACATTTTCGCGATGCGATTTTCCAGTTACAGTGATTGCATCCATGTGCAAAACATTTTTCAACTCATTGATGATTACGGGTAATCCACCGGCATAATAAAAATCTTCCATGAGAAATTTTCCTGATGGCATTAAGTTCAGCAGGAGAGGGACTTTGCTACCAACCTTATCGAAGTCTTCAAGATTTAACTCAACACCAATTCGACCGGCAATAGCCGTGAGATGAATAATAAAATTCGAAGAGCCACCAACAGCAGCGTTAACTTTGATGGCATTCTCAAATGCCTTTCGCGTTAGGATTTTGGAGATGCGCAAGTCTTCTTTTACCATCTCAACAATTCTCCTTCCAGAGAGTTGAGCTAAACGTTTTTTGCGTGAGTCGACAGCAGGAATTGCTGCTGCACCTGACAAACACATGCCTAATGATTCAACCATGCATGCCATAGTGGAAGCTGTGCCCATTGTCATGCAATGACCAGGACTTCGTGACATGCAGCTTTCAGCGTATTCATATTCGCTCTGCGTCATCTTGCCGGTCTTCAGATCGTCTGTGAATTTCCACACATGCGTGCCCGAGCCGATATCCTGTCCCTGGTATTTTCCATTAAGCATAGGTCCACCCGGAACTACAATAGTTGGTAAGTCAACACTGGCAGCACCCATCATTGTTGAAGGTGTTGTTTTATCGCATCCTGTTAAGAGCACCACACCATCAATTGGATTTCCGCGAATGGATTCTTCTGTATCCATGCTCGCCAAATTTCTGAAAAGCATAGCTGTAGGCTTCAGTAATGTTTCGCCTAGCGACATTATTGGAAATTCTACAGGAAATCCTCCTGCTTCATAAACGCCGCGCTTCACTGATTCTGCCAGATCTCTTAAGTGCGCATTGCATGGTGTAAGTTCAGACCACGTGTTACAGATGCCGATTACGGGACGTCCATCAAACAAGTCTTCGGAAAATCCTTGATTCTTCATCCAGCTTCTGTAGATGAACCCCATTTTATCTTTTTTTCCAAACCACTCAGAACTGCGATACTTAGCCATTATTGTTTTGTGTTAATAAGTAAAATATATAGATCCGTCAAAGCATAACCTCATCACCCGATTTTTTTCTGTGTCCGCTCGCCATTTACCAGGCGCCACACATTCAGGGGGTTTTCATCTTTTAGTTCTACAGGCAATAAATCAGAAGGCATACCCTGGTAACAAACCGGACGGGTAAAGCGATGGATTGCTGCTGTACCAACAGAAGTACTTCTTCCATCAGTTGTTGCCGGATAAGGGCCGCCATGCACCATAGCATGACACACTTCAACACCGGTTGGAAATCCGTTGATGACAACGCGACCAACCTTCTGTTCCAAGATATCGATCAGCTCTTTGTAAGCTTTCAAATCTATATCAGTTCCATGAACAGTAGCAGTGAGATGTCCAACAAGGTTTCGTGCTATCGATAACATTTCTTCTTTCGATGTTGCTTCCACCACCAGGCTTGTTGGCCCAAATATTTCCTCAGCCAGTTCTGCATCATCAGCATATACACGGCCCGTTGTCTTGAAGAGAACAGGTTGCACGGCGAGTGGTTGATTTATGTCAGAGCCTGTTGCGAGCACTTCAATGCCATCTGCTTCAGCATGATGAGCAAGTCCATTATTGTACGCTTTAAAAATTGTTTCTGTAAGCATCACACCACCGGAAGTCTTCTTAAACTCTTCCTCCAGATGTTTTGTAAAACTTTGTGCATCGGCGCAATTTTCATAGATAAGAATTCCCGGGTTAGTACAGAATTGTCCAACACCTAATGTCACTGAACCAGAAAATCCAGCTGCTATTTTTTCGCCACGCTCGCGCATAGCTTCCGGAAGAATAAAAACAGGATTAGTGCTTCCCATCTCGGCATATACAGGAATAGGAACTTCGCGACTCACGGCAGCATCAAACAATGCTTTGCCTGCGGCGAACGAACCTGTTAACCCAACAGCTTTTACAGCAGGATGTTTCACTAATTGAATACCAACATTTTTACCATCACCATGAAGCATAGAGAAAACACCGTCGGGCATGTTAGTTAGTTTTGCAGCCTTTTGAATAGCCTTACCGACAAGTTCACCCGTTGCAGGATGTGCTGAATGTACTTTTACAATAACAGGACATCCTGCTGCAAGAGCAGAGGCCGTGTCGCCACCAGCTACAGAAAATGCCAACGGAAAATTACTTGCCCCGAAAACAACCACAGGCCCTAATCCAATTTCCATGTAACGAATGTCTGGTTTTGGATTTGGTACACGTGCAGGCTCTGCCGTTTCAATTCGTGCATCTACCCATGAGCCCTCTCGCAATAATGAGGCAAATAATTTTAATTGATTTACTGTGCGTCCTCGTTCACCTTCTATTCTTCCTTTTGGCAAGGCTGTTTCTGTGCAACATAAATCAATTAACTCATCACCAAGTGCCGTAATTTCATGGGCGATAGTTTCCAAAAAAACAGCTTTTTCTATTCCTGATTTTTTTCTGTAAATCTGAAAGGCGTCTGCAGCTTTTTTTGCAGCCTTGTTCACTTCTTCCGAAGTTGCTTTATTGAATCGATAACTTAATTTCTCTCCCGTAGCCGGACTGAAAGAATGAAAACTTTCAGAGCCTTCTGCTACTATTTCAAAACCAATAATTTGTTTTCCTTCTATCATAATTGATATTTTAATCAATAAAATCTTATCGATATTATTGTGTTATACGATTAGCCAACGTGCCAATACCTTCAATCGAAATTCGCACCTCATCATTTACATTTAGTGTAAAATCATCCGGAGGAACTATGCCAGTACCTGTCATCAGATAAGTGCCATGTGGAAAGCTCATCTCACGAAATAAATATTCCACCAACTCCGTATGCTTTCTTTTCATTCTGTTAATAGAGATCTCACCAGAAAAAACACGTTGCTCTTTTCTGAGGATCTCAATGCTTATCCTGGTGTCGGGGTTGATAGGTTTACCAGGTACATAGAGGCAAGGACCAATAGCGGCAGAATGGTTGTATGATTTGGCTTGGGGAAGATAGAGCGGATTCTCTCCTTCAATATCACGTGATGACATATCATTGCCTATCGTATAGCCCTCTATCGTTCCGGAAGAACAAATGAATAAAGTCAATTCAGGCTCAGGTACATTCCATTTTGAATCTTTCCGTATGCGAACAGATTCGCCTGAGCCTACAGCACGATAGGCAGTAGATTTAAAAAAAAGTTCAGGACGCTCGGCTTCATATACACGTGCGTAAAAATCGCCTCCACCTGCATCTTTGGATTCCTCCATCCGTGCTTCGCGACTGCGAAGATACGTAACACCCGATGCCCATATTTCCTGACTTTGAATAGGTGCTTCCAAATCAGAATTTATTAATGCAGGCAAATTTGCACCTGGTTTTAAAAGCGAAAGTTCATCGATAACCAGCTTGTAAAGATCTCGTCTGTTGATAAAGTTGTCCCATGATCTCTCAGCTGAAAGAAAATATTGATCCTGATATTGAATGACAATGCCCTGTTTCGTTTTAAAAAGCCTCATTAGTAATTAATTTTTTTTATTCTGAATTTAACTAATCGCGATAGTAGCGTGCAATGATTTCGTATAGTATTTTAAGTCAGAGTATCATTTACCGTTTACGTAATGTCTCTTCGGCGTTATCACTCAAAAGAAATTTGAACAGATAATATTGTAATCAACAGCTGCTCACAATATTATTTTACCATTCAAAGACGTTGAACTCCGAAAAAACTTATTCATAATCATTAATCATCAGCATCGCTAAAAGAATTCTTTTAAAAGTGCAGGATGACCTTCCCCAAAGGTTTCAATCCTTAACTTCCTAAACTACCAAAAAGATCAGGCGATGGATATTGTACATTTCTTTGCAAATATGTTTCTATCTTGAATCCCAACTTAACAGGGAAATTTTTTCTGATAGCAATACGCGCTCATTTTACAATTAAAGATGAACCAGTTTTTTCTTCAGCAAGGCCAGTCAAAGGAACTTCATACATTTCCTCATATCCTTGAATTTGCTCTGAAGAAAAACAACAATGCCCAGCTGCATTCACTTCACCCAACGTCAACTGAATATTTACGTGTGTATTCTGTGCTTGAGGGAAAATTTGAATGGATTATTGGCAACAATAAATTCAATTTATATCCCGGTGATTTAGCAGTTGTACTACCAGGCCAGTTATTTGGAGGTGAGAATGGAATACTTCAGATAGGTACACTGACGTGGCTTAATATAAAAGTTGAGAGCAGTAGTCCAGGAGGAATGTTATTTGGAAGATGGAGTACACTGGCCCAGAACGAAAGCGCTACCATCAGCAAAATTTTGTGGTTTAATTCATCAGGCATTGTGATTAGAATAAAAGAGCGGGCTACGCTCTTTCAAAATATAAAGAATGAGTTAACATTTCAGGAAATTGGATATGCTACACGCGTCAATCACTTAATTGATGAATTGTTTATTTGCATTGCAAGACAAGTCACGCAGCAAAACAATTCGCAGCGCGACTTTCCCCAGACGTTTTTGAGGCTTGAACAAACACTGCGACAAAATCTGGCTCATCAATGGACAGTGGAAGAAATGGCTGCACTTACTGGTCTTGGTGCAACTGCATTCAACGAAAAAGTAAAAAACTATGCCGGTTTTTCACCTTTAAACTACCTGATCAACATTCGAATTTCAGAAGCAATCAAATTATTAAATCAGCCGGAAGAAAATGTAACAGCCATTGCATTGTCAACCGGATTTTATTCGTCACAACATTTCTCTACAACATTTAAAAAACTTACCGGGTACACACCGAGTGAGTTTAGAAAAAGAAATTTACCCCGTAAACATTAACAGCCGTAATTATGGAATGCATCATAACAATTGAGCTTGGAACAAATGCTGTAAGGATTTTTGCATTTGAAATGAATGGCAACATTATAGCCTCAATGAAAGGATCTTATCCCACATTTCATATGGAGCCCGACCATAGTGAGCAAGATCCGGAGCAGATATTTATAACCATGCTGTATGTGCTTAAAAATCTGTTGACAGAAAAGATCCATCCAAAAAAATATAAAGTGGCAAGCATTTGCTTCAGTGCCTCCATGCACAGTCTTCTTGCTATTGATAACCGGGGTGTTCCTCTTGGTAATGCAATCACATGGTCTGATAACCGTGGCAAAGTTGAAGCGCATGAATTAAAAAAATCATCCTTCGGTAGTAAGCTTCATGATATCACGGGAACTCCAATACATCCGATGTCCCCGCTGATTAAAATTGCCTGGATAAAAAATCACGATCGTAGTCGGTTCGAAAACACATATAAGTTTCTCTCCATTAAAAGTTATATCATACAACAGCTAACAGGCGAGTATGCTATTGATTATAGTCTTGCTTCGGCTACAGGCTTGTTAAATATTCAAACTATGAAGTGGGAATCAGAAGCGTTGGCCTATGCCGGCATCACTACGGATGAGCTTCCTCCGCTGGCCTCTATTTTTCATTCACCAGGAAAGCTCAGAAAAGAATATCAGAAATCACTCGGGCTATCATCTTCTACAAAAATAATTCTTGGCTCCAGCGATGGATGTATGGCCACGCTGGGGGCAGGTGTATGGGGTGAGGGGAAAGCGACAATAACCATTGAAGACAGCGGTGCTGTTCGGGTTATTTCTAAAGAAGTATTGCGCGATGATAAGCATCGTTTTTTTAACTATGTGCTTTCAGAGAATTGTTTTGTATCAGGAGGTCCAACCAATAATGGTGGCGTTGTGTTCGAGTGGTTTGCTAAACAGTTTGGCGATTTTAAAAATCCGTACGAAACTGAGTCGACAATGGAGAACCTGATACGTGAAGCATCTAATGTAGCCGTTGGCTCAGATGGATTATTATTTCTTCCGTATTTATTAGGCGAACGCGCACCAATCTGGAATGCAAATGCCCGGGGCTCTTACTTCGGATTGAATATCAATCATGAACGTAAACATTTTATCCGGGCAACTGTGGAAGGAATACTTTATGAAATCTACAGTATAGGCAAAACACTTGAAGAACATCGCTCCATCAAACAACTTTCGGTTAATGGAAGCTTTGGTTCCATTCCTTTTTGTACTCAGATCATTGCTGACATATTTAATAAACCTGTAACCATCAGCAAGAATGCCAACAGTCCATCCTTTGGATCATTTTTACTAAGCGCAACAGACATAGGAAAATATAAAACGCTGGAAGAAGCAGCACAAACTATTGAACTGGATGATACCTTTAAGCCTGATCAATCGGATCATCAAACTTACAACCGGTACTTTCAAATCTTTCAGAAACTGTCCGTTGGCTTAGCAAGTGAATTTGAAGCAATCGCCAGTCTTCAACAAAAATATTAAAAACAGGTAGCGAACAACCTCGTTCTTAAAACTGCCATTTTTCCGCAAACAAATGTGTTTTTCATATTTATGACCCGCAAACGATTGTATAATATCCATCACTAAGGCTTTTTGGTAGATTAGAAAAGTTAAGATTGGAAGATTTGACTATAAACTAAATTCTTACCCAACCTTAACTCTTATGGAAACACTTCTACACTGCCTTAAATGGCCTGGATTTATTTTGCGTCGCCTGTGTTTGAGCGGGTTTAATTACCTGCTTCTATTTCTTGCCTTAGCTATTTCTATCAATACCTATGCAACCTCAACGGTGGAGTTAGTAGCAATCACAGTCTCTGGTAAAGTCACTGACGAATCAGGGCAACCAATTCCAGGGGTAAACATTCTGGAAAAAGGTACCGCCAATGGAACTAATTCAGATGCGACAGGAGATTATAGTATCACGTTGTCTGATGAAAATGCAGTTTTAGTTTTCTCTTTTATTGGTTTTGCTGCACAAGAAGTACATGTTGGCACGCAGACTACAATCAATATTACACTTAAGTCGGATACCAAAACGCTGGAAGAAGTTGTTGTTACAGCTTTAGGTATTGAGAAATCTTCTAAAAGTCTGGGATACGCAACGAGTACAGTTACTGCAGACCAAATCGCTGTCAATCGAACTACTAACGTGATGAATACTTTGCAAGGTAAAATTGCTGGTGTCAACATCTCCAGTTTAGGCACAGGCCCTGCAGGTACTTCAAAAATCAGAATCCGCGGTCAATCTTCAATTTCAGGACAAAATGTTCCTTTGATTGTGCTTAACGGGGTACCTATTGACAACACAAATTTTGGAACCAACCAAGGCAATACAGCCGGTGATGCATCCATTGCAAATAGAGGTAGCGGCGCTTCAACAGATGGCGGTGATGGATTGTCAAGTATAAATCCTGATGATATAGAAACGATGACTGTATTGAAAGGTGCAACAGCAGCTGCTCTTTACGGCTCGCGAGCTAAAGATGGTGTGATTATGATCACAACCAAATCAAAAGGAACCAACAGGGGAATCGGGGTCGCTTATAATATGAATTATACAAACGAAACACCGTTGGACTATACCGATTACCAGAAAATATATGGTCAGGGAGAAAATGGTATTGGGCCGGCGTCACCTAATGCCGGTCCAAATCCTAATACAGGTCAGTGGTCATGGGGTCCCAAAATTAAGCCTGGCATGACACAAATCTTATTTGACGGTCAGGGCTCTAACGCCAAGGTTCCTTATGTTGCTCAAAATGGAATCATCAATCAGTTTTATAGACATGGTCAAAATCTGACCAACACCATTTCATTGTCAACCAATGGTGAAAAAGGTGGAATGAATCTTTCTGTATCTAACCTGGATAGTAAAGGTATTACGCCCAATAATACCTACACCAGAAAAACAATCAATATGGGCTTTGGATATGACTTGAGTGAAAAATTAAGTTTCAAAGGAAGCATCAACTACTCTAATGAGTACAACAAAAATCCTCCTGTTGTTTCAGATCAGGATAACTCCATTCCAACATCTCTGTACGCCATGGCAAACACAATGCCATTGAATGTGCTTAAGGCAAACGCTTATAATCCCGGAGGTGGAGAGTATAACTATTCACGATTTACAAATAGAACAAACCCATATTGGGTATTGAATGAAGTCAAACAAAATATTCGAAGAGATCGGATGTTTGGTAACATCTCTGTAAAGTATGACTTCACTAGATGGCTTTATGCTCAGGTTCGTGTAGGGCAGGATTACTGGTCTCGTAATCAGGATTATATCAATCTTCCAACAGGTAAAGCTTCAATTAATTCAAGTTCTATTTTCTCTGCCAACGCTCCTGGTTTTTATAATGGTGTGTTCACGCAAGATTCAAGAAGATTTAGAGAAACCAATGTTGACTTCTTGTTATCGGCGACAAATACTTTTGGTGATTTTGGTCTTAACGTAACAGCCGGTGGGAATCAAATGCGGAGACGTTCTGAATTAAATAGCGTTCAGGTAACTGACTTTGTTGTGAAGGATCTTTATACAGTGCAAAATGGCAGGCTGAAAGATCCATTATATGATCTGCAGGAGCGAGGAGTAAATTCTTTATACGGTTCTGCTGAAGCCAGCTACAAGAAATTTTTATATCTGAACATTACAGCACGAAATGATTGGTTCTCTACGCTCTCACCAGGCAATAGAAGCATTCTGTATCCATCCATTTCGGCCAGTTATGTTTTCACAGAAACCATTAAACCCAAGTGGCTGGATTTTGGAAAATTCAGAGCGGCCTATGCTGAGGCAGGTAGCGATAGTGACGTTGGACCATATGCAAATCGTTTGTATTACGGAGTAAATGCAGCGCAGTTTGGAGGGCAGGCAGTAGGTAACTATGTCAATCTGGTAGTTCCAAATTCTCATTTGAAACCCATGCGTATCGCAGAGACTGAATTGGGATTAGAACTAAAGATGCTGAATAACAGGGTAGGGTTCGACGTTGCCGTATATCGTAAGTTAACAACCGATCAAATTGTTAATGTTCAAATCTCTGATGCTTCAGGTTTCACTTCCACTAAGATTAATAGTGGGCAAAGTGAGAATAAAGGAATTGAACTTATGCTGAACCTGGCGCCGGTTAAAACATCAGATCTCCAGTGGGACTTTACGTTCACAGGTGCTTATAACATCACCAAAGTATTAAGCCTTTTGACGAACACGCCTGGCGAAAATATAACAGTTGGAACTCACGTATTTAATGGCTGGGTGCAGCAAATCGTTGGTAAGGAACTTGGTCAGATTGTGGGATATGGTTATCGTAGAGATGATGGTTCGATTAATCCTGATCATAAGGGCATGATGGTTTTCAGTTCCAGTCCTTCAAATAATAATAACTTGCCCTTACCAACTTTAAAGCCTATATCTTTTGGTAGTGCTCTTCCTAAATGGGTAGGGGGCTTTACTAACTCTTTCAGTTACAAAGGAGTTTTAGCTTCATTCCTGATTGATTTTAAATTAGGAGGTAAGGTTTTATCAGGAACTAACTTCAATGCTTATCGTCATGGCCTTTCAAAAGAAACTCTTGTTGGGCGCGAAGGAGGAGCGTTGGATGCTTTTGGAAATGATCCGGGAAAAGTTGTTGGTGTGGGAGTTGATGTTAACAGCAATATCAACACAGGCTCAGCACCTGCTGAGAATTATTATTCAGTGGTTCGGGGATCAGGCATAATAGAACCCGTGGTATATAATGCAGGCTATTGGAAATTACGCCAGGTAACGGTTGGCTATGATTTCACTAAATTCTTAGGAAGTAAATCTCCGATCAGAGGCCTGCGATTAAGTTTTGTTGCCAACAATGTGTTGATGTTGAAGAAGTGGGTACCTAATATCGATCCGGAAAGCTTCAGCTATTCATCTGATAACGTTGTTGGTCTCGAGTCTCCAAGTGTTCCAACAACCCGAAGCCTTGGTTTCAATCTAAATGTTAAATTCTAATTAGCTGAGTTATGAAAAAGATAATTAACTATTTACTGATATCGTTTTCACTTGTTCTCATAGTTTCATGTGATAATGGATTTGATGAACTGAATACCAGCAAGACTGGCGTGATATCGCTTGATCCTGCATTTGTTTTGAACAATGCCGTAA
This sequence comes from Cyclobacteriaceae bacterium, assembly GCA_036569145.1. GTDB lineage: Bacteria > Bacteroidota > Bacteroidia > Cytophagales > Cyclobacteriaceae > DATCRE01. The sequence goes on along the minus strand of DATCRE010000201.1, from coordinate 4,926 downwards.
TAAACTCTTTCTCATCTGCCGTTGGAACTTCAACGTTAACCTATGAGATGCCTATCGTGCAGCAAATGTTCTCGTCTAATACCGGCGTTTTGTTTGGTGGCAATTTTAACCAGACTAACATTACTAACACGCCCCTCAATTGGATAAACTATTTTCAGAACGTTATCAACTACGCCAGCGATGTAATCTCCCGAACCAAGAATGACGCGAAGAGAGCTAACCTTTATAACATGGCCAGAATTATAAAAGCCAATGCCTTTATGGTTTTAACTCAAACGTACGGCGATATGCCATACTCAGAAGCCGGGGCAGGGTATACAGCGAACAACTTCTTTCCGAAATATGATACACAACAATCTATTTATGCAGATATCATCAAGGAACTAACTGAAGCATCAGGTGCACTTGATGCATCAGGAACGATCGAAACCAGTGATGTTCTGTATAATGGAAACATTGTAAAATGGAAAAAGTTTGGATACTCACTCTTGCTTAGAGCGGGAATGAGATTGACAAAAGCAGATGCTGCCACAGCACAAACAACCGTGGCAGCAGCGTTTGCCAGCGGTGTAATTCTTTCGAATGCAGATAATGCGATCATTAAATACGATGCTAATTTTGCCAATGGTATAGGCTCTACCTTAACAGGCACAGAAGCCGCCAACTTTCACCTGGGAGAACCATTCGTTGATTTCCTTAAAAATTCCAGCGATCCCCGATTGGCAGCTATAGCTGTACGTTATGTCGGTGCAAATTCAGGTACAGCTCAAACAGAAGCAGTAGCCGACAGAACTGCCGCCAACCAATATGGTTTACCTGTTGGGAGTACTGATGCAACAGCGAATGCCGCAGGTGCGCTATTGCCTGGCGGGGGCACTCAGTTTGCCTTTACGCAGGCAGACAGAACACGCGTTGTGAAAAAGACTTCACCAATGTTTATTGTAACAGCAGGCCAAACAAACTTGCTGTTAGCAGAAGCGGCATTCCTCGGTTGGATTCCAGGAGGTTTTGCCGCAGCTTCCAGTTATTATGTTGACGGAATTACGGCACACATGAATCAAATGGCTTCTTATGATGCGGGCTCTGCCATAGCGGCATCCGATATAACTGCCTATTTTGCTATTGCCGCAAATCAACTCACGGTTGGAACAGAGTTAAAACAAATAGGTGAACAGTATTGGGTTGCATCATTTCTAAATGGCCCGGAAGCCTGGGCAAATTTCAGACGCACAGGATTTCCTGCGCTCACACCAAACCCTTACTCAGGAAGTGAGGTGCCCGGCGATTTCATAAACCGGGTATCATATCCTCCATCTGAAATTCTGGTGAATAGCGCTCATGTTCAAGCTGCCATCTCTGTGCAAGGCCCTGATGTTCTTGCAACCAAGATGTGGTTGTTTAAGTAAATTTTATTGAGAGGGCAGCCTTCAGGGCTGCTCTCTTAAATTCAATTCTTCAATCATTAATATTGCTCAATAGAGAGCAGTCTTTCTCTTGAACAGGTATTGTTACTAAGAGATAATATACTAAGTGAGCTTGATCCACTCAGAGGATAACTTTTTCAGAAGTTAGTTCCTAACTATATTCAGCATATACATGATTTAGTTTTAATATTAATTAGCTAAAAAGGACAATGCTTTTTTTACAAACTCTTTGTGATACTGGAATATTCCACCATGACCAGCATCTTTGTAGAGAATGATTTCTGAATTTGGAATACTATTTTTCATTGCAGTTGAATTACCACTTGGTACCATTTTATCGTTCTCTCCATTCACTATTAGTACTGGTTGTTTAATCACAGATAAATCTTGAGGCGCTTGCAAGCCCCAGGCTTTTATTGCATCAAGCTGAGATATCAGGTGTTTCATTTTTAATTTTTTGCCTCTGTTCTCTTTTCTTTCTTTTAATCTTCCCAGATAGCTTTTCGCTGCTTTGTGACCATTGGCATTACCATTAAAGAATAAATAGAATTTTTCATTTCTGAAGGTAAAGATACCCTTGAATACATCGGTAAAAACCACGGATGACATTTTGCTGATCCCCTCGCCACCTGCAGGTCCTGTGCCAGCCAGAATTGCTTTGCGAACAAGTTGTGGTTCTCGCAGTAGAATTTCCTGTGAGATGAAACCACCCAATGAAAATCCAAAAAGATCAACTTTTTGATATCCTAATGCCTTGATAAAGGCAATCGCATCTGTAGCCATCTCTGAAACAGTTTTCGGAGTTGTTCCTTCTGTTGAACCAATACCGCGATTGTCAAAGCAAATTATTTGATGATCTGAAGCCAGATCGTCCATAATTCTTGGGTCACAATCATCCATAGTAGCTGATAAGTGATTGAGAAAAATTATCGGTATGCCTGAATTATTTTCACCAAGTCTGCGATAATAAAAATCCGTTCCTCCAACATTGATAGATTGTGTTTTTACGTTTTTGAAAGTCATAATTGTATCCTTTAATGGTTTGTTATTTTGATTGTGTGATTTAGCAATTGATGTAGATAGAATGCCAGCAATTAGTGAAAACAGAATTGAGTACTTTTTCATTTTCGAAGTTTATGTTGTTTGTTTTTTGATTAGTTAATTGATATCCTGTTCTTCCGATGTGATCGTTGGCGGAATCAGCTTGTACATTACTGGCGTTACAATTCTTGAAAGAACAGTTGAACTGATCAACCCACCTATAAGAACCATGGCCAACGGTGCGATTTGCGGATTGGGGTTCATCGCGATTGGTATCAATCCACATATAGCGGTAAGAGAGGTGAGCACGACAGGAAGGAATCTTGTCTCACCTGATTTTTTTATAGCATCATCAATTGAATGACCTTCTTCCCTTAACTGATTGGTAAAGTCAACAAGTAAAAGCGAGTTCTTAACTTGTATCCCTGAGAGTCCAATGAAACCAATAATAGTAACAAGCGACATTGGGAAACCCGTAATCAAAAGCATAAGTACACCACCAATTATTCCAAGTGGAATTACGGACAATACAATAATAATTCCCTTGAACGTTTTGAATTGGAGCAACAGTACTGCAACAAATAAGAAAGTGCTGAAGAGAATAACCGTTAAAAAGTTTCCTCCCAATGTATCACCTTCTGATTCCGCTTCTCCTGAAAGTTTATAATAATATCCCTTTGGCATTTTAAGCTTATCAAGTTGTGGTATCACATCTTTCAGAACATCGTTCGCCAATGTATTCTTTTGTGTTACTGCAGTAACCTTGGCAAAGCGGGACTTATTAAAGTGATTAATAGCAGTAGGCGATGTTTCAAATGTTACTTCGGCAAGCTGGTTGAGTGGGATAGGAGTTCCCTGCAGATTGTTTACGTAGAGGTTCTTAAATGCATCGAGATTCGGAAACTTCTCAAAGGATGTAGTGATCATTACATTCCTGGCATCACCCTTTTCATCTATATAATCTCCAACAGACAGACCAGCCACAGCCAGACGTACCGTTTTATCTATTTCCGCTGTTAAGACACCTAACGTTCTTGCTTTCTCTTTATTTATTTTCAGTTTAACATCTGTTTTGTAAGTATTCAATTCATTATTGATATACACAGTACCTTCTTGTTTGCGCAAGATATCTTCTGCCTGAAAAGCCAATTTGCGTAACTCCCTGGGATCTTCTCCGAATATTCTCACTACAATATTGGCTTCGATGGGTGCCCCTTGTTCAAAGTCTTTTACTTCTATCTTTGCGTAGGGGAAGTTGTTGAACTTTGCTCTGAGCTTTTCAATGAGTGCTACCTTCTCAGTTGGCTTTGCTTCATCGTCTAACTGCACAAAGATCTGAGCAAAATCAGCTTTCTCTTCCTGTTGGCGAACGTTGTAATAAATCTGTGGATTACCTTTACCTATGTTAGCCGTAAAGTATGCGATCTCCTGATATTGCTTAAGTTCGCTTTCGACTAATCTCGTTACTCTATCCGTCTCCGGAATATTAGCCTGAAGTGGCATCTTAATAGTAATGAGGAACATTGGTTTTTCAGAAGCTGGAAATAGTTTGAAGCCAGCTTGTGGAATGAGCATAAAAGCTCCTGCACTTAAGATGATAGAAAGTGCTATCGTGGTCTTAGGCCAGCTCAATGTAGCAGGCATTATTCTGGCGTAAGATATATTCAATACTTTTTGAAGATATACCAGGAATACATTACCATGTTCATTCGAGTGAGTTTTCAAAAGGCGGCTGCCCAGAAAAGGTACAAGTGATAATGCTACAATCATCGATGCCAATACACTGGTGATAATAGCCATTGGCAGACTTTTGATAAACTCACCAGCAATGTCTGGAAGAAATGCAAGTGGAAGAAAAGCGATAATTAAAGTAGCTGTGCAACCAATCACAGCGATACCAATTTGTTTGGTGCCTTTTAATACAGCATCGCGTTTAGAAGAACCTTCTCTTAACCAACGTTCTATGTTTTCCACCACCACTATGCTATCGTCTACTAAAAGACCGAGCGCCACTACCAGGCCAACAATACTTAGTTGATTCAAAGAGAAGCCAGCAGCATTTAAAACAATAAGTCCCAAGCCTAAGGAAAGTGGAATTGAAATCATTACTATAAGGGATGCCCTGGAGCCTAACGGTAGTAATGTAAAAAGTACGAGCACAATAGCGATTACAAAGTCAACACCCAAATGGCCCAGTCGTTGTGATACCATATCTGCCTGATCAAAGGGTTTTACTAGTGTGATGTTAGCAGGCAGTGTATTTTCAAAATCATCTATTACTGGTAGATATTTATTTTGAACAGTTGTGATGTTTACATTCTCTTTCATTCCCGCGTTCACCAGTACACATCGATTACCATTCATTCTGATAAGATGTTTTTCGATTTCATTTTTATAGCCTACGTCTGCTACATCTTTCAGATAAATGATTTTTCCATTGCCATTGAATATTACAGTGTTG
>DATCRE010000200.1:0-3042 GCA_036569145.1 Cyclobacteriaceae bacterium | reverse complement strand
GTATGGATCAGAATGGATGATCTGAAACACGATATCGAAAAATATTTACGAGGTGAGCTAAGCTCCTCTGAAATGCATAAGCTGGAAAAGAAAGCTCTTGATGATCCTTTTCTGGCCGATGCATTAGAAGGTGCCAGCATGCTTTCAACTGATGAGTTTTCTGATGATTTAGCATCACTAAGGAAAAAGATTCAGCAACGTACTGAGCCTGAGAAAAAAGTTATATCGCTTTGGTACTGGCCAGCACGCATCGCTGCAGGTCTGTTGATCCTGGTCGTTTCAGGGTATATCATCTTTACATTAACCGATCAAAATACAACAACGCAACAGTTAGCTCTTAACAAGACAGAATCAAATGCTCCAACAGAATCACCTGTTGCATCGCAGCCCATGGATACTGTTCAACCATCAACGTTGAGTAAAGCAGAGCCTGATGTTATTGAAGATAGAAAGATGGCGTACAGATCGGGCCCCGAAACAGAGTACAAGTCTTCAGAATTGCTTAGATCTAAAGAAGAAGAACCAGCCACAATTACTTCAGGAGATGTAGTTTCACCGCCAGTAAGCGTAGCAGAACCTTCACCCGTTGAGTCTGTCCAAGAAGAAGCTGAGACAGTAGCAAGCGTACCTGAACAAAAACAAATTCAGCAAGACTCCTTTTATGAAAAAGATGAAAAGGCTGATAAAAAGAAATTGTTAATTGAAAAACCTACCGCTTCTGTCGAGCGATTGTCAGAACGGGTAGCCAGTGCGAATAGAAAAACTCCTTTGCGCATTTTGCACGGCAAAGTTACTGATGTTGAAGATGGAACAGCCATCCCCGGTGTTAACGTTATTGTTAAGGGAACTAACAAAGCAACTGTAACCGATGCTGAAGGTAACTATCAGCTTTCATTAAATGATTCTACAAAAGATGAACTTCTCTTTTCATTTGTAGGAATGCAAAACCAGGAAGTATTGGTGCCTGCTACAGATTCAGTTAACGTTCAACTCAGTCCTGACTATGCTTCGTTAAGCGAAGTAGTCGTAGTAGGGTATGCTTCGCAGAGTGAAGGTGTTGTTAAAGAAGGTGAAAATACATACCAGGTTGCCGAACCAGAGGGCGGTCGAAAAGCTTACAAAACTTACCTGGTAACTAGTATGAAGTACCCTCAGATGGCTATCGAAAATAAAATTGAAGGCAAGGTCACAGTACAATTTGTTGTGGATACCAGCGGCTCACTGGGTGACTTCAGAGTGATTAAAGGTATTGGCTTTGGATGTGACCAGGAAGTTATTCGTCTTATCAAAGAAGGGCCTAAATGGTCAGCCACAAAAAGAAATGATGTTCCGCTAAAAAGTAAAGTTAAAGTAAGACTGAAGTTTAAATTACCGCAGTAATTATATCACTTGATCTCCCTCCTTAATTTTCCTATACTTGCTCATACCTGAACTGACTCGCACCTGCGGCTCGTCCACATGAATTTAAAAAGCAAAATATGAAATCAACCAAATTCTTTTTACTCGCTTTACCATGCGTAGTTTTATTTTCGTGTGGCAAAAAAGATGAACAAAATACAAGCATGACTTATCCAAACACTTTAAAATCAGATACTGTCGATACGTACTTCGGCGAATCGGTAGCCGATCCATATCGTTGGCTCGAAGATGATACAGCAAAGAATACCGCCGATTGGGTTAAAGCTCAAAACGATCTGACCTTTGCTTACCTCAGCAAAATTCCCTATCGCGATAAAATCAAAAAACGTATGGAGGAGGTCTTCAACTATGAGCGCTTAAGTGCTCCGTTCAAAGAAGGCGATTACTATTATTTCTATAAGAATGATGGCTTGCAAAATCAAAGCGTACTCTATCGCAAAAAAGATGAGCATGGCACGCCAGAGATTTTTTTAGATCCAAATACTTTTTCGAAAGATGGAACTACAGCATTGTCGGACATTTCATTTTCAAAAGATGGAACGTTGGCGTCTTATTTGATTTCAGAAGGTGGCTCAGACTGGCGCAAGGCTATCACAATAAAAACTGCAGACAAAACTGTGGTTGAAGATTCACTCGTCGATTTGAAGTTCACCGGTATTGCCTGGAAAGGTAATGATGGTTTTTACTACAGCAGTTATGATAAACCAAAAGGCAGTGAGCTCTCGGCAAAAACACAATATCACAAAGTGTTCTATCACAAGCTTGGCACTCCTCAAAAGAATGATAAATTCATTTTCGGAGGAGAGGTAACTCCACGCCGATACATCGGTGCATACCTCACGGAAGATGAACGCTTCCTGGTTATTACTGCTGCAACAAGCACAACAGGTAATGAACTTTACATTCAGGATTTGAATAATCCATCAGCTAAACTTATCTGCCTGGTGAATAATTTTAATAATAACCACAGCATTATAACGAATGATGGCACACGACTTTTTATTGAAACAAATCTTAATGCACCCAACTCTAAAGTAGTAGTAACAGATTTAGCAAATCCTACTCCTGATCATTGGAAAGATCTTATTCCCGAAACTGAAAATGTATTGAATACTTCCGTTGGTGGTGGTAAGATTTTCGCAAACTACATGGTAGATGTTAAAACACAAGTGAAACAGTTTGATCTTAACGGCAAGCTTGAACGTGAAATTGAATTGCCAGGCATCGGAACTGCAGGAGGTTTTAGCGCCAAGCATGATGACAAAGATTTGTACTATTCTTTCACTTCATTCACTTACCCTACTACTATTTTCAAATACAATATTGCTTCCGGAAAATCCGAATTGTATGAACGACCAAAAGTTGATTTCAATCCGGATGATTATGAAACAAAACAGGTATTTTATAAAAGTAAGGACAGCACTAAAATTCCCATGTACATAGTTTACAAGAAAGGTCTTGAACTGAATGGAAAAAATCCAACGATACTTTATGGATATGGTGGCTTTAATGTAAGTCTTACTCCAACGTTTAGTACATCGCGTATTGTGTGGTTGGAGAACGGCGGCATTTATGCACAAGCCAATCTCCGAGGTGGTGGCGAGTATGGAGAGAAGTGGCACA
>DATCRE010000199.1:0-3615 GCA_036569145.1 Cyclobacteriaceae bacterium | reverse complement strand
GATTTTTGCATAAAGCTTAATCAGGTTACAACCTGAAAATTACACTTTCTTAGAAGTCTGAACAAAGAACAGTATTAATTCTAAATAGTTCATAGCATTAATACTGCTCTTCTTTTAAATCAATCTTCAATAAGAACACCCATTTTACCCATCTGGTAGTCACGCATGGCTTCCATGATCTCTGTCTGACTGTTCATCACAAACGGACCATACGAAGCTACTTTTTCATCAAGAGGTTTTCCCGTCATTAACAAAGCTCTTGTGTTTTCCAGGGCTTCGAGTGCAATACCTTCGCCATCTTTCTTGAAAACTATAGCATTAAGTTTATCTACTAATCCAAATCCGTCAACAGTAATTTTGCCATCCAGTAAATAGAGGAAAGCATTGTGCGCTGCTGGCATTGGTATGGATATTTTCCCATCCTTTTTCAACTCAAGTGTTGCCGCATTTACTTCCGTGTATGAAGGTATAGAACCTTTTAATCCTAAAAGTTCTCCGGAGAAAATTCTTAATGTGACTAATCCATCGGGTGAAATTGCAGATGGAACATCTTCCGCCTGAACAGGAAAATATTGTGGCTGATCCATCTTATGTTGTGCTGGTGTATTGATCCAAAGTTGAATGATCTCCTGTCTGCCTCCACGTTCATGAATATCAACAGGTGGTCTTTCACTATGAATTATTCCCATACCAGCATTCATCCACTGTGCACCACCTGCATACACCACATTATCATTACCTCTGCTATCGCGATGATGAACTCCTCCTTTGAAAATAAATGTTACAGGAGAAAATCCACGATGTGGATGAGGCCCAACTCCTGCTTCATCTGGTTCGAGATGCGTTGGTACTTTTACATCTGCATGATGCACTAATAAAAACGGATCGATCTGATCAACTTTCACTGTAGGAAACGGCTGTCTTACTGGCAAGCCCCCCATATCAACTACAGTGGCGTACAATAAAGAAGAAACACTTCTGTTTTTCATAAACCCCCCTTAACTCATTGGTACTTCAATTAACAACACCTCAGCATTGCTTTCTGCTTTGAATGAAAGCTTGTCAGTTTCCCATACGCCAAAACCATCGCGTTTATTTAACTGCTGATTTTCAATACTTACATTGCCTTCTAATACAAAGATATAAACACCATTGCCATTTTTCTTTACAGCATAATCAAGTGTTGTACCTGCTGTTAAATTTCCTAATGAAAACCAGGCATCCTGATTAATGAAGACTGCATTGCTATTTTCTTCGGGAGCTACCACTACCTGAAATTTATCTTTTCTGTCAGCAGCGCTAAATGATTTCTGGTTATACAATGGTTTAATATTTCTGACTTTTGGAAATACCCAAATCTGTAAGAAATTTACCGGCTCAGTTTTAGAGGCATTAAATTCTGAATGCGCTATGCCCGAACCAGCACTCATGATTTGAACATCATTGGTTTTTATAATTTCATTTCTGCCCGTGGTGTCTTTATGCTCCAACTCTCCTTTTAATGGGATAGACACGATCTCCATGTTATCATGTGGATGCGTTCCAAAGCCTCTGCCTGCCGCTACAATGTCATCATTCAAAACACGTAAAGCTCCAAATTGAAGACGTGTTGGGTCATAGTAGTTAGCAAAACTAAAAGTGTGGTGCGAATCTAGCCATCCGTGGTTTGCATGGCCACGGGTTTCAGCTTTATGCAATATTGTTTTCATGTGATTTTTTATTCTTGCGCCTCCTTTGACGCTTTATGTCTTAGTATACGTAAACTCAAAATAAAGGTTTATACAATTATTGTCGATACAACTATTTATCACCCACGGAGCTTATCCAGAATCCGGTTCAATTCCTGGGCTTCAGCTTTCGTAACATTTTTGAGAGTGCTAATCCACTCAGTAGAGGCAGAATCAATTTTCTTTAGCAGTGCCAGTCCTTTATCGGTAATAATAATATCAACCTGACGCCTGTTACTTTCGCAAATTTCGCGCTTCACCAAACCTTTTTGGCGAAGCTTCTCTACCAGTCGTGTAGCATTGCTGCTTTTGTCAATCATGCGTGAAGTAATGTCGGCCAGCATCATCGTTTTAGGATGTGAACCTCTCAGAATGCGCAGCACATTAAATTGCTCCGGCGTTATATCATGCATCTTGAGTCTGCCTATATTGATATTGTATAACCAGCTACCCGTAAAAAGTATATTGATTGCTGCTTTTTCGAATTCACTGGAAAATTTTTCCTGTTTGATATCGTCTTCGAGTGCCATAATTTTAAATTAACCCCTGATAAAAGTAAGAACTATTATTGTATGCACAATAGTTCCATAGCGTACATAAGAAATCAAGGGTCTTGATAACATCAAAAAGTAAACTTAATTTCAAGTCGTTACAAAGCCTTGCTTATGCGTTACACCATATTCTTAGTCTTGACATTCCTGCATCTCTCTTTACTCGCGCAGGTTAAACCTGTTGTTAATGACGACTTCAGTTCCAATCAAAATCTATGGGATGTTAATTCCAGCAAAACAATCTCTGACGGAGTCTATACTATTACCACAACCTCTGACGGCGACGAGTCATTGATCAGTCGCTTCATTGATCCTCAAAAGGATTTTAAATTAACGGCAGAGTTCACTTCTGTTGCTGGCGATTGCAGCTACGGTCTTACATGGAACAACAGCGATACGGATTACAATCTTTTTTTGATTTCACCCAGTCGTGAATTTGTTGTTCACAGTGGCGATCCATCGCAGGTTAAAGGATGGAAGAAAACAGATGCTATAAAATCGGGACAAATGAATACGTTGCGCATTGAAAAGACAACAGATAAAATAAGTTTCTTTATTAACAACATAAAAGTAGATGAACGAAAGCCCATTGCAATATTTGGAAATTGGCTGGGCATATTAATTTTTGATCAGGGAACAGTAAAGATTGATAACTTCTTTCTCTTGCAGGATCAGCAAATTAATATTCCTGCACAAGCCAATCACATCGTTCGTGAAGACCTGGGCGACGCCGTGAATACTAATGATGACGAGTTAGGTCCGATAATCTCATCTGATGGTAGAACTATATTTTTTGATCGTCAAAATGTAGTCACAAATACTGGTGGCGTGAATGATGATGAAGATGTTTACTCCAGCCGGTTTGAAGCTGCTCAATGGAGCATCGCGAAAAACATGGGCAACATGGTTAACACTCCACTAGCTGATAATTTAGTAGCTGTAAGTGCTGACAACAATACATTGATGTTTGCCAAATCAAATGAGCTGTTTGTCAAGCATCGAACAGAAAATGGATGGTCTGATTTCGAAAAAATAAATATTACCATTTCTAATCAGTCACAGTTTTTTGTAGCTAGCCTATCGGCAGATAATAAAGCCATTGTATTCAGCGCGAAGCTTCACGAAAATTTATTTCATGATGGCAAACGTGATGAATGTGATTTATATGTAAGCACAAAAGATAAATCAAATAAATGGTCAGCCCCTATAAACCTCGGCAAAGTCATCAACACAGCAGGCAACGAAACTTCACCGTATCTATCAGCCGATACAAAAACACTTTACTTTGCTACTGATGGAAGGCCAGGCTACGGTTATCAGGATATTTTTTATTCGAA
>DATCRE010000198.1:0-3951 GCA_036569145.1 Cyclobacteriaceae bacterium | reverse complement strand
CATGAGTTTAACTCAACGGGTGAATTGAAGATGGCTGAAGTTATCAACCACCTTTCTGCTTTAACAAACGGTAAGGCTGTTGTTGTTACCGATGTAGGTCAGCACCAGATGATCACATCACGTTATTACCGGTTTAAAGATCCGAGAACCAGCGTTACTTCAGGCGGGGCAGGTACGATGGGCTTTGCTTTACCTGCTGCCATGGGTGCAGCGTTGGGTGCGCCTGATAAACAAGTTGTTGCTGTTATTGGTGATGGTGGTTATCAGATGACAGTTCAGGAGTTAGGAACCATTATGCAATACAAACTGCCAGTGAAAATCCTGGTATTGAATAATAACTTCCTGGGCATGGTGCGTCAGTGGCAGCAGCTGTTTCATGAGAAGCGTTACTCCTTCACTGAAATGAGTAATCCTGATTTTGTAAAGCTTGCTGAAGCCTATAGCATACCAGCGCGGAAAGTAGAAGTGCGTTCTGAATTACAGGCTGCCTTGCGTGATATGCTTCATGCGAAAGGCCCATACTTCCTGGAAGTAGTAGTAGGAAAAGAAGACAACGTATTCCCGATGGTACCTGCAGGTGCATGCGTTGCAGAAGTATTATTGGAGGCACCGGCAGGTAAATAAGCTGCTTGTTCCTGAACATAAAATATTAACAGATGAAACAAGATTTCACATTAGAGATAACGGCCGACAATAGTTTCTCAATTCTTAACAGGATTGTGAATGTGTTGAACCGTCGACGTGTACGCATAAAACGGTTAGTTGCCCTTGAACATGAAGAAGATTTCCGCAAAGGCGTAGCAATCATGTTGCTGTACACTACTGCCGACATGATGGAGAAAGTAAAGCATCAGATCGAAAAACTTATTGAAGTAGAATACGCTAACTACACTGCAGGCAGCGAACTTTACTTTGATCTTAGTGAACGCAAAAACAAACAGGTAGCTTAAGGCTGCAACATTCAAACATTAAAAAATAAAACAAACAATAAACACTTAAACACAGACTAAAATGGCAAAGATCAATTTTGGAGGCGTAGTTGAAGAAGTCGTAACACGGGAAGAATTTCCGATGGAGAAGGCTTTGGAAGTAATGAAAAAAGAAACTATCGCAATCATTGGATACGGAGTACAAGGCCCAGCTCAAGCACTTAACTTACGCGATAACGGATTTAATGTAATCATCGGTCAGCGCAAAGGTTCTAAAACATGGAACAAGGCAGTTGAACACGGATGGGTTCCTGGCAAGACTTTATTCGAAATTGAAGAGGCTGCACAGAAAGGTACCGTTATTCAATTCCTTCTTTCAGATGCTGGTCAGATTGAACTTTGGCCAACGATTAAGCCACACATCACAGCTGGTAAGACATTATATTTCTCTCACGGATTTGGTATCACGTTCAAAGATCAGACGGGTATCGTTCCTTCAAAAGACATCGATGTTATCCTTGCTGCACCAAAAGGTTCTGGTACTTCAGTAAGAAGATTATTCTTACAAGGTAAAGGTATCAACGCGAGCTACGCCGTATTCCAGGATGCAACAGGTAACGCTAAAACTAAAGCTATCGCTCTTGGTATTGGTGTTGGTGCTGGTTATTTATTCGAAACTGATTTCAGAAAAGAAGTTTACTCTGACTTAACAGGTGAGCGTGGTACATTGATGGGCGCTATCGCTGGTATCTTCGAAGCACAATATGAAGTGTTACGTTCTAAAGGTCACACTCCTTCTGAAGCTTTCAACGAAACTGTAGAAGAGTTAACACAATCACTTATGCCACTCGTTGCTGAGAACGGTATGGACTGGATGTATGCTAACTGCTCTACTACTGCACAACGTGGTGCGTTAGACTGGAAGAAGAAATTTAAAGCAGCAACATTGCCTGTATTCAAAGAATTATATGAAAGCGTAGAAACAGGTGCTGAAGCAAAACGTACTATCGATACTTGCAGCAAACCTGACTATCGTGAAAAACTTGCTGAAGAATTAAGAGAACTTCGTGAAAGCGAACTTTGGCAAGCTGGTGCAGCTGTACGTCAACTCAGACCTGAGAAGAACACAGTTGAAGCCAGCATGATCAACTAAGATTAGCTATGAGTTGTGAGCTTTGAGTTACGAGCATTTGCTCATAACTCGAAACTCAAGACTCATAACTTGTTTTCAATCAACCACCTGGTGCTGGTGTGCAGGTCTTTGGACTTGCGCATTAGCACTTTTTTTATGTTTCTATATGAACGAAAATGTAAATCAATCTCACCCCAAAGCATACAAGCTTATTGATGATGCCACGATAGCATCTGGCTTTACAATGGCCTCTGATGTGTTAACATGTTCGTTGCTGCGAACACTGGCAACCTCCAAGCCTGCAGGCAAATTTCTGGAACTCGGTACGGGCACGGGTCTGTCAACATCATGGATATTAGATGGAATGGATAAAGACTCAACGCTGATCTCCATTGACAATGAAGAGAAATTTCAAAGCATAGCAAATTCATATTTGGGGAATGATAATCGGTTAAAACTTGTTTGCATGGACGGTGGCGAATGGGTTGAAGCGAACAAGAATGAAAAGTATGATTACATCTTTGCTGATACCTGGCATGGAAAATATCTCATGCTTGACGAAGCTCTTGCTATGCTGAATAAAGGTGGTCTTTATATTATTGATGACATGCTCCCTCAGCCAAACTGGCCTGAAGGTCATGCAGAGAAAGCATTAAAACTGATCGACACGTTGGATAATCGTGAAGATCTGTCAGTAACCAAACAGGTTTGGGCTACTGGAATAATCATTGCCGTGAAGAAATAAAAACATATACGCCGACTATGGCATCAACAAATACAAATACACTTAACGTTGATCAGGCCGCTGATGCCCTGCGAGGCATCGTGCTGAAAACGCCGTTGCAATACCATAAGAAATTATCAGAGAAATTTGGCGCTGAGATTTATCTGAAGCGTGAAGATTTGCAAGTTGTTCGTTCATACAAATTACGTGGCGCTTACAATCTTATTCAGAGCTTAACGGATGAGCAACGTAAACGAGGTGTTGTATGCGCGAGCGCGGGTAATCATGCACAAGGTGTTGCCTTCGCCTGTAATCATCTTGGTATTAAAGGTGTCATCTACATGCCAGCCATCACGCCAAAACAAAAGATCAACCAGGTGAAAATGTTTGGCGGTTCTTTCACAGAAATAGTATTGATAGGCGATACGTTTGATGAATGCCAGGCGCACGCATTGGTGTATACACAAGCCAATAACATGGTATTCATTCCTCCCTTCGATCACCTTAAAGTAATAGAAGGCCAGGGAACCGTTGGCAAAGAAATATTGGATGAAACAACATCACCTATTGATCTTATCTTCATACCAATTGGCGGTGGTGGATTGTGTGCGGGTATAGGTCAATATTTTAAATCACGATCACCGAAAACAAAAATCATTGGTGTTGAACCGCTCGGCGCACCTTCTATGAAAGAAGCACTGAAAGCAGGTAAACCCGTAGTGCTCGATAAAATTCAACGGTTTGTTGATGGTGCCTCCGTTAAGAAAGTCGGAGACATCACATTTGAATTATGTAAAGATCTCATAGTTGATATGCTGTTGGTGCCTGAAGGAAAAGTAAGCTCAACGATACTACAACTTTATAATGAAGATGCTATTGTAGCAGAACCTGCAGGTGCCCTTGCTATTGCTGCACTTGAACAATATGCTGACAAGCTGAAAGGCAAACGAGTAGTATGCATTGTTAGCGGAGGCAACAACGACATTGATCGGATGCAGGAGATCAAAGAACGCTCCATGCTCTATGAACAACTCAAGCATTATATCATCGTACGCTTTGCACAGCGCCCTGGTGCGCTAAAAGAATTTGTTAACGACATACTCGGTCCTAATGATGATATCGTGCGATTTGAATTCATTCAAAAGCACAACAAAGAAACAGGTCCA
>DATCRE010000197.1:0-8789 GCA_036569145.1 Cyclobacteriaceae bacterium | reverse complement strand
TTGCTGAATTAAGAGGACTTGAAGCCGGAATTGCAAGCTGTCTTTGATTTCACATCAAGAACAGCTTGCCATTTCTTTTAACTCTATCACCAATACCAGCAACATTCTTCTCATCGAAGCTCCCTTCAATACTCTAATCATGCGGAAGGTCTGATGATCGCCACGACGAAAGAAGAACCTTATTTGAATCTCTTTAAATTAATTTTCACTACTTAGTTAATTCATAAACCCTGGCCGCTGCATCATTGCTTATTATAATAGTCCTGTTGTTATCAATCATTATCTTTCTGATATCACTCGATAAACTAATTCCTGATTTGTCAGGTCTTGTAAATTGAAACTTACCTTTTCCATCTCCTAAAAAGACGAAGCCCACATTAGCCGTAGCCCGACCTATTCTGGCACGCAATTTTTCAAGATTTCCTCCTGAGATAATATCATCTTTTCCATCGTTATTAACATCCATTACCGTTAAAGCAAATATGGGCGCATATTGAAATTCCAAAGGCAGTTCTTTAATCGTTAGTACACCATTATTATTTTCAAAATAAGTAGTCTCAAAGCGACTTGCAGTAAGTGTACGGGCTTTTGCCAGTTGGTCAGGAGATAGAATAGTGTCTATCGTGGCATCAGCATACGATTTATAGTTTGGAAATTTTTTCTTGAAAATGGGAATCGACTCTGTTAGTTCATCTCTCGTAGGAAATGGATAACTCTGTTCGCCAACATAATAACAGAACAATGGATCTATTGAATTATTATTATCAAAATCGCCATAGTAAAGTTTAACAGGTTTGGATGCAGAAGGCTTTATCTGATTGTTCATTCCATAATTTCCAACAATCAAATCTTCATCACCATCGCGATCAAAGTCATGTGTAAGAATGCAGTTCCACCAACCTTCAGTTTTTTCTTTTATAATTTTATCAGATTGCTCAATCAATTTACCATTGGTATTAATAAAGACTCTCACCCCCATCCACTCGCCAACAACAATAAGGTCTTTAATTTTATCTTTATTAAGATCGATCCAGGTGGCGTCTGTAACCATACCAACTTGTTTAAGTTGAGGAGAAATCTTTTCTGTTTCAATTGAAAATTTTCCTGTTCCATCATTTATAAGAAAATAGCTTTCTGGCATTTCCGGATAATTCCCCGGAACCACTCTACCTCCTACAAACAAATCAAGATCGCCATCACCATCGATATCAGATGGTCGGGCACAAGAGCCACTTGATCGGAAAGACGGTAACTCTGCGCGTTTAAAATTTCCCTTTCCATCGTTCTTGTATAATTTATCTTCAAGAGCTTTATCATCCATGTCAAATTCATATCCACCTGTCACGACATAGAGATCCTGATCTTGATCTCCATCAACATCTAAAAATACTGCGTCTACATCTTCACCAGAAGTATCCATTATGAACGCTGGCACATTTCTTTTTGCAAACAAACCTTTTTTATTCTGTACATATAAAACACCTTCGTGGTCTTTAGCACCGCCAATGTAGAGATCATCTAACCCGTCATTATTAACATCAGCTTTAGCTACTCCGGGGCCTTGAGACGAATACATTCTTAATAGTAGTGGCTGTATTTTAAAATCAATAAAGTCATTCTCTTGATGTGTAAACTCCAGCACACCTTTTTTCTCTGTGAAAAACTCTTTCGTCAATTCTTTTTGAATGCCTTTTTGTATACGAGCATCTTTTTGATTCAGCACAATGATCTGATCAGATTTTATGTTGAATATTTTTTGCATCTCTCCTCTTGGCCATTGCACAAGCAATGAATCGATTATTTTATTTTGATCGACGCCAAAAAATAAGACTGGCTCCATAGAAGATTCAAAGCCTCTTTGAGGGAAGAGTTGTCTCAGGAAAGATTTTCCATGACTGTAAAGCGTAACTTTAGCACCTAAACCAAAACGATTTTTATCATTACCATTAAGCTTTATTTTCAGGTAATGATTATGTGTTAGTTGTTCGGAATTGTTTTTATAAATGCCTGCGTTTTCATCCATGTTATTTAACACCAGATCAAGATCTCCATCATTATCAAGATCTCCATAAGCAGCACCTTGCGTTAACGTTAAATCACCTAAACCCCAGTCTTGCGAAACATCATTGAATTGAATTCCATTTTTATTTTTAAATACGTAGTTGTGTAATTTATTTGATGGCATGCGTTTTATCATGTGAGCAAAATCGTCAGGCCTCTTGCCATACTGTTGAGCTATCATTTGATTAGCCCTGAATTTTAAAAAATCATTATTTGTAAAGTCGCGCTTGTATCCATTGGACACAAAGAGATCTTGTAAACCATCATTATCAAAATCTGCAAAGAGAGCTGACCAGCTCCAATCCGTATCGGCTACGCCAGCTAACTGACCAATCTCACTAAAATATCCTTTGCCGTTATTGAGGTGAAGCATGTTGCGCATGAATTGATGATGCAATCCATTCTCCACCATTGTTCGATATATGTCATATTGATCGGGCCAGAGTAATTCTTTTTGCCTGTGATTATTGTCTGGCAGCATATCCAACGTTATGATGTCCATCAATTCATCATTGTTTATATCAGCAATGTCCACTCCCATAGAGAAGCGGGAAATATGCGTTAACAAGCTATCAGTTGAAGTATTAAAGAATTTCCCTTTGTTGTTCATTAACAAATTGTCACTTCCTGTATAATCATTTGATGCGTATAGATCAGGCCAACCGTCATTGTTCAGATCAGAACATGCTACTCCTAATCCATAGTTGTGTGCTGGGCCATATATTTTAGCAGAGTCGCTTACATCATGAAATGTACCATTCTGATTTTTATATAACTTATTTCCTACAAATCGGACACGTTCAAATTTATTTTCAGTGCGAATATCGAACGATCTTACAATACTTGAGAAGGAATGATTTAATGAAAACATATCAAGATCACCATCGCGATCATAATCTAAAAATGCCGCATGGGTTGAGAATGAATTGTCATCGAGTCCAAATTCTTTTGCTTTATTTTCAAAAGTTAAATTTCCATTATTGATGAATAATAAATTTTCTCTTCTGGTAGAATCTAATTCTGCAGATCTGCATACATAAATATCGAGATAGCCATCTGCATTTATATCAATCATGGCAACACCCGTTTTCCATCCTTGTGAAGAGGCAGTGCCTGATGAAAGCGTGATATCTTCGAATTTAAAATTTCCTTTATTAAGATATAACTTGTTCTCGCCTTGATTTGATGTAAAGTAAATATCAACCAGGCTATCATTGTTTATATCGCCTAGTGCAACACCACCACCATTGTAAAAATATTCATACTTGAATACGTTGTTCTTTTCATCTTCAGCATTATTATTCGCAAAGGCAATACCTGTTGTCTCTGCTGAAAGCTTGGAGAACAAGGTAACTTTTTCCTTCTCAGAATTACAGCATTGAAATAAAACTGCAATGATGGCGAGTATAAGGTATTGTCTAGGCAAAGCTGGTAAGTTTTTACAATCAAATAAAAATAATGCATTTAATAATAAAGTCATGGCTATTATCAAATGATAGCAACCATGACTCTATATCTTTTAATTAAGCTATTCTATTTTTTTACATACCAATGATAGTATCCCCAATCTTGCGATGGTCTATCAGATGTATAGTACGCTCCTTGGCCAACAACAAGTGTATCGTTGTTCAAAAAGTAAACTCTATACCTGGTCTTATTATCTTTTGCCATTTCGTTAGAACCATCCTTAACCGCCATTTGGTTTGTAGAAGGAATACTAATAGCAGCACCAGCGTTAGGTATTACTGTTCCGGTTAAAACTTCATCCGTATCCAATACAAATGCAGTTGGTGTAACTACACCATTGTGATAACGCTTATAGTGAAAGCCTTTATCTAAATCGAAATAGCAGGAGTCATTAAAGTTAGCAGCACCTGCAGGCCACCAGCTTGGTTCACCCCAAACGCTCTTATAATCAGATGCCGGGCCAAGTGTTACACGGTATAATTCCCAATACTTACCTTGCGAGTTACCTGTTAACAGTTCCCATTTAGGATCACTAAAATAAGTCGGATCATTTTCTGGTACAGTAACTTCTACTGAATCAATAGTACGTCCGCCTGCTGCAAAAGCAGAATACTTAATGTAGTAAGTTCCTTCGAAAGGGAGAACAACTGTATCTATCGTCTTATTGGTATGTCCGAGCTCATAATCCCAATAGGATATAACGCCTTCTGTTTCACTTTTTAAGAAGAACTGATTTTGATAATCAGGATTTTGAGTTACAGTATACTTCAACTGCGATTTCGACAGAAGAGGACTTAGTCCAATTTTATCTTCGCTAGGGCTACATGCTATGGCAAAAACTAAAAGCAGAATAGCGCCAGCATATTTTGTGTTATTTTTCATAGTCATAATTTATTATCGTTTACCAACCGGTATTCTGAACAAGTTTTCCACCTGACAATGTTATTTGATTCAACGGAATTTGTTGTAATCCCTTTGTCAATTCAACATTGGCAGCTAAAATAGTTTTTTGAGCAGGTGTGCCACCATCCAACAATGTTGTAGATTCTGCAATGGCAGCTGAGGCAACACTAACACCCTGACGTAACAGATCCCAGAAACGAATGCCTTCACCAGCAAATTCCAGGCGACGCTCAGCCATGATATTACTTTGCGAAACAGGAAGTGATGTAAAGTTTGTTTTAAAGGCTCTTTGACGCACCTGGTCAAAATAATTTTGTGCATTTGCACTACCTAATTCTGCAGCCATCAAAAGAACATCGGCATAACGTATGGCTACATAATCCTGGTATTGGTCAAGCTGAGCCTGAAGACCACCCGCTAACTCAGCAAGGCTCTTACCATTTTTATCACACATAGGTGAATATTTTTTGATGTAGTAACCTGTGTATTCACGGGAATCATCTATACCTCCTGAGGCTGACATATTAAGATTTTCATCAACGATAGAAATAATTGATGCCACTTTACGTGTATCCTTATCATCGTATGCATTCCATAATCTGGGATTAACCGTAGCTGCTCCCCAACCTTTTCCATAGGGATAATTATTTAATCCACGCATACCAATCATGTACATCCCTTCAAAACTATCGTGGTTGCCATTGTAGTCGCTGGTATATGTATACTTAATAGCAAAAACAGTTTCCTTATTATCTTCTCCGGCATATCTCGCGATAGAAGCAGCTGGCCAAAGATTGGCAAAGGTATCAACTAATGCATGTCCACTATTTGCAATTACATCTTCCAGCTTAGTTAACACATCACTTTTTGTAACTACTCCTACTAAATCAGATTGATTATAGTAGCCTGTGTAAAATAAGTAGACACGTGCAAGTAATGATTCAGCAGCCCATTTTGTTACACGACCATGTGTAGATACAGGTTGAGCTGTATACGTTACACTGGCTAAATTTTCAGAAGCAAATTTCAAGTCTTCTGCTATAACTTTGAAAACATCAGCTGGATCAGCTTGTGGAAGATTATCTGTTGAAGGCTCTGTGAGCAACGGAATGTTACCCCATGTTCTTACCATATCAAAATAAAGATAAGCACGGATAAAACGTGTTTCAGCTTCATAGGTAGTTTTTAGATCTGGAGTAGTTCCCCAATCAATCTGATCTAATTTTTGAAGCAATACGTTACATCTGTATACACCTGCATAATACTTAGTCCAATTGTCTAAGTAGAAATTTTGTATGG
This sequence comes from Cyclobacteriaceae bacterium, assembly GCA_036569145.1. GTDB lineage: Bacteria > Bacteroidota > Bacteroidia > Cytophagales > Cyclobacteriaceae > DATCRE01. The sequence continues at coordinate 3,059 of DATCRE010000197.1, read as the reverse complement.
TAGGTGCTTTACTTTTATCGAACTCATCGATCATCATGTAATCGTGAGCATCACTTTTTCCTGTGCCACCAAAAGCATCATCCGAAAGAACATCATTGAAGATCGGTGTATAGGTTACCTGTTGCATACCATCATAGCATCCAACAAGCGCTGTAAAACCATCAGCAGGTGTTCTGTAAAAATTATCTTCAGTAACTTTGGTTGCCGGAGTTGTATTAAGGAAGCTATCATTACAAGCACCCAACCCGAACAAACCAACGGTAAGGATATATATCTTTAATTTTTTCATACGTTAATTTCTTTTAAAATTTAACATTCAGACCAACCATGTATGTTCTTGGTCGTGGGTAGTAACCTAAATCAACACCTGATGCAAATGAATCGGGACTATATCCAATTTCTGGATCCATGCCATTGTATTTTGTAAAGGTGTAAAGGTTCAATGCTGAAGCATAAAGTCTGAACTGACTTACAAACTTGTTTTTATACAGCTTGGCAAAATCGTATCCTATTGTCACGTTGCTGATTCTTAAGAAATCACCTTTGTGAATATATAGGTCAGAGAACTCAGACCAGTTTTTGTTATCCTCTGTTACACGTGGCATTGAGTTAGAAGTACCTTCTCCATGCCAGCGTTTTAAAATAGCTGTTGTATAGTTACCGTACTGGCTTGATTGATCACGATATGATTGAACAATGCTGTTGCCTGCTACACCATTGGCTAACATGGAGAAATCAAATCCTTTATAATCAGCTGATACTGTAAAACCAAAAGTCATTTTCGGATTAGGATTACCAATCATCGTTTTATCAGCTGACGTAATTCCACCAGTACCGTCTCTGTCTACATAACGTACATCACCAGGTTTTGCGTTAGGTTGTATTAATGTTCCATCGCTGTACTTATAGTTCAATACATCCTGTTCTGTTTGAAAAATTCCGTTGGTTTTCAAGCCCCAGAAATATCCAATCGGATAACCTGTCTGAGCTCTGTAAAACTCAGGAGCATTATTAAACAATTGATTTGCACTTGATGAAGGGTGGATAATTTGATCAGACGTAGGAATATCGGTTACCTTGTTTTTGTTATAGGCTCCGTTAATACCAATCTTGTAATTCAAATCACCAATGGAATTATTATAGGCAAGAGCCAATTCAATTCCTTTGTTAACTACATTACCACCATTGATGTAAGGCGACTGTGCACCAGCTGTTGCTAATACAGGCACCTGAATCAACCAATCCTTTGATGTTTTGTTATATAGATCAAAGTTTGCTGTTACTTTTCCATTGAACAATCTGGCATCGAAACCTATGTTGCTTTGCTCAGAAGTTTCCCACTTAAGTTTAGGGTTTGATATATTGTAGTTATAGGCTCCCGGAACCAGGCCTGAAGTTCCTTCTGTTGGACCAAAGGAGTAATTTGTAGTAGCTGATTGTATAAGTGCGAGGTAATTGTAATCACTTGCATTCTGATTACCCACCTGACCCCAGCTCGCTCTAAGTTTGAAAAAGCTAAGCCAGCCTTGTGTTGACGATAAGAATGCTGAGTTAGTCATTACCCAACCTGCAGACACTGATGGGAAATAACCCCACTGATGACCAGGCGCAAAGCGTGAAGATCCATCAGCACGGAAAGTAGCGTTTACGAGGAAGGTCTCTTTGAAATTATAATTCAAACGACCGAAGTATGACATTCTTCTGTTAGGGCTGTCAGGTCCGCCACTGAGTGAAATTCTGGCGCCATCCTTATTCGTCGTGTTCGACAGGTAAGCATGGTTAAGATCACTAAAAATAGTATTGGCATTATTGCCATACATAGACATACCATCATACTTATACATAGAGGTACCAGCCATGATATCAAAACGATGATCACCTTTATTAAAACCGTAGCTCAACAAGTTATCAAAAATGATAGTCTTATTTTTGAACATACTCTGACTTGCTTTGCTTACACGATTGTAAGAATAAACAGACAATGTATAAATGGGTGAGTATGAATTGGCATCGCCCGCATTGTAATCAATACCGATGCTTGATCTATAAGTCAGGTTCTTGATTGGCTCTACCTGGATATAAGCATTGCCCAGCATTTTTTGAGAATTAGACTTATTCATGCTGTTATATACCATAGAGCGATATGGATTTGCCTGATTGAACATACCTATTGTGTCCGTTTTGCTATCAGCCAATAGTGGTGTTGCTTGAAAAGCACCTCTTAACGCATTACTGTAATTACCACCTACGGCAATACCGTTTTTATCAGTATAGGCATACGTTAAATTCTGTCCTATGATTACACGGTCTTTGTATAATTTGTGTTCAGAGTTAAAACGGAAGTTATAACGATCGTAGTTCGATAGCTTTGCACCACCTACAATTCCAGCCTGAGATACATACGATAATCCTGTAGAGTAAACAGATATATCGTTACCTCCAGTAGCACCAAACGAATAGTTTTTTGTAGGCGCATTCTTAACAAACATTTTGTCAAGCCAGTTTGTGCCTTTGCCCATGGCATCAATCTGTGCATTAGTATAATATGGTGATCCACCCGAGTTAACAGCTGCTTCGTTAAGCATAGTGGCATATTCCTTAGCATTTAGCATTGGTATCTTTCTGGCAACATTCTGAACACCGTAATAAGAATCAAACGTGATTTGAGCATGCGCTCCCGGTTTGCCTTTCTTGGTTACGATCATAACAACACCGTTAGAGGCCTGAGAACCATAAATAGCTGCCGATGCAGCGTCCTTTAAAACATCAACTGATTGAATGTCTGCAGAATTTAAATAGGTGATGTCGCTTGTTAAAACACCATCAACTACATAGAGTGGTCCGCTACCACCAATAGAACCAACCCCGCGGATGATAACTTTCAATGCTTCACCAGGTTGCCCTGATGTAGAAGTAATCTGAACACCTGGTGCCTGACCTTGTAATGCTTGCAAAGCGTTTGTCGTGCTGAGGTGTTGCAGACTTTCACCACTCACCTGCAAATTCGCTCCCGTATTCAAAGCTTTCTTTTGAACGCCATATCCCACCACTACAATCTC
>DATCRE010000196.1:0-5399 GCA_036569145.1 Cyclobacteriaceae bacterium | reverse complement strand
GTATAAAAAAAGTGAACCTGAAAAATAAATTAATAAGGCTGTTGTAATCATAAACACTGGCGACTTCTCAAATTCAAGTAAATCTAGTTTTGAAAAAAAATTGAACAGGTAATATAAAGCAACGGCTATCAACAGTATGGTGTTGACAGACCATGCATTTGAATTAAACTCATTGATATTCTGAATATAGAGACTATTGGCAAGATTAAACAGTACTACACTCAAAATTATACTATACATCCATGACCTTTTTAAAGGCAATGATGGCATCATATAAAAATATAAACTGATAACTTCACCAAGGGCCATGATGTGATAAAGCCAATAGGTGTTAACAATACCCTTTATCGAAATCAATACAAGTGTTGAAGTTTTTAAAAGGCTCATTAGCAAAAGATAGGCTCCTAATAGTTTATACTCTTTTCTTTTTTCAACAGGTAACAGGGCGAAAATAAAAAAAGGCAACCAATCCGATACATCCGAAAGATGAGAGAGTACAATGTTCCAGTATTTTAAATCCATGAAGACAAGATACTAAGGAGTTGCACTAATTGCACTCACTACGCTGGCTGTAGTAATAGAACAAACATTAGGGCATGGTGTTGAAGAGCCAATGACACTTGAAGTGGTGGTAGTGGCACTTGCTAACGCTGCTACACTTGCTGCAGCCGAAACCCGTGTTGAACCTGGCTTGTCATACACATGGTAGTAGTCGGAGCCGTCTGTAAGCACAGGCACTATAACTACATCGTAGTCATCAGTAACTGTTAATCTTTTACTTTTCGCATAATAGATTCTAACACTGTCAATTTTTGCATCTTCGGCTATCAGCAAGTCGATGTCTTCCATGAATTTTTTCATTAGGGTTAAGCTGATGCGGTGCCCTACTACAAGATCTCTTTCGTGTTTTCCTGATCTTTTAATTTCATCATCAACAAATTTTCTGATGTTCTTTTTTGCATCAGCAAGAGGGATTTTTTTTCCGTGTCTCATAACTATTTCATTTAAAATTTGGGCCTACTCTTTTCAAGGTTTTCGGCTTCTCCTTTTTAATTATGGATACTTAAGATAGGTTTAGTTTAGCAGATTCTTTCTATAGTGTTCTATAATTTTAAGATGGCTACTGCCCTACAGGTAATTTAAGCGCTCACCCTTAGTTCAGTAGCCACACTTTTATAGATACTAACATCGATCGTTAGAAAGAGAGGGTCTTTCTTTTTATCCTTAAAATTTTTGCGTGCTTACTACATCTTTGTTCATGGCAAGACGACCAATTCCTATTGCACCTGTTAAGATACCAAACGTACCGATAAGAGTTTGAAGCAAGCCTCCGCAGGCAATACATATTATCACGATATGTCCATCATACGTGATGCCTATAGCAATGCCTCCAAGTGTGATTAACATTACATAAGCGAAATACAGAAAAATTTTCATATTGATATTGAGTTGTTGCCTACTCTTCTTCGGATTTTCGGCTTGCTCCGTTTTATGTTGTAGTTGAAAAACGTGTAGGGAAATTTATCTTTTTTCCTCTATTATCATCTTGCAACCCTTGAGAAGAGAATTGAGATTATTCTGAAGCAAATCAGCAAATTGATGCATGTTATCAAGTTCCTGCCTTATAAAAAACCACTGGACAGGTGTAGTCAATTTATCATGACGAAGAAGTATAAGGAGTTCTTCCATTTTACTTATCTTGGATAACTTTGACTGAAGTTCTTGAGCCCTGGGCTGCATGATAGTCTTGTGTGATTCTATAGTTTCCATTTTATTAGACGTTTGATTTTCCTGCCTACTCTACTTCGGATTTTCGGCTTGCTCCGTTTATGTATACAAAGCTTGAAATGTCAGGTAGTTTTATCAATACCGCCATGGGGTGATTCAACTACCACTTTGTGGGTATTTGTGTAGTGACAACCAACGCTTCACTATTATATTATGCTAATGAAGCGTTGCTTTAAAATTTAGATGTTAAACTGTCCGGACGCTACATAAGCAGCTGAGTTCAGTGTCCAGAAATCAGTAGCAAGACCTCTGAGAATGAAATCATAAGGCATCCATAAATAGCCGCCCATAGGCCCCCAGTTTCCCCACGAATTTCTGATCAGTAATGCTCCTGTGGTTTCAACACCGTTGATTGTATTTTTAATCTTTATCGAGTCGTCATAACCAACGGCCACCACTGCATGTCCTCCTGCAAATGGATCGCCCGATGCTGCAGGGAATGGAACTTTACCTGTTGTTTGCGCCTGGTAAAATGAATTATAAACACTGAAGCCAAACATGCTGGGGAAGAACGCTGCCAGATTGTTTTTTACATTGAGTAGCAGCTGAGCGCGTGTTGTTCCTACAGGATCAAGACGATAGTATCTTAAAGCTTTGTAGTTAGCAGCAAAGCTATAACAAAATGCAGGCGGCTCAACATCAAAGTTGGCAATGTTATAAGGCCAGTATTTTTCGGGGGCTACACCAAACAAAACCATAGCACCCATTGTGTTTCTCAGGTAGGCGCCAGTATCTCCATGCATTTGTATGTAGTTACGTGTTACCTTATACAGGAAGAGACGCGATGCATCAATGTGATTTCCAAAAGCTCTTCGCTCAAAGTATTCAAGCAATCCTGCTCCGGCATTTGCTGTGCATGAGCCAAGCGATAATTGATTTTCGATTGGTGAACACCAGGGTCTTAAATCCACCATAGGAGGCAGCGTTGGCAATGCGCCACTGGTGAACTTCGTTCCTTCAAAAAGTTTTTTTATTTCGTGATGATGCTGGTGAAAGTCTCTGAAGTCAGGATGATCGGGCAACCACCCCATACCAAATCGTTGTGATCTTTCATCAATTCGTTCTTCAAAAAGAAATGGCAGGTGTCCATTTCCTTTAGTCAGTTTCGTTTCGACCTTCTCTAATGTTTCCATAAATGTTACATTTTATTTTGCCTACTCTTCTTCGGATTTTCGGCTTGCTCCGGGTTATTTGTCAAGAAAGAATTTGCAATCCGTTTTTATTCATGCTCATGGCATCTCTCCTATCCACCCAGTTGATATCGTTTATATTTTGAAAAGCATACATTCTTCCAGTTACATCTCCGGTGAAAACAAGAGGAGTGTTTTCAGTAAGCTTAACTTTCACCATTCCATTTTTTGATTGATCTTTTGAAGCAGAATAGGCTACACGCTTTTTATTGCAGTTACACATCGTTCAGACAAAATTTTTGTTTGTGAGTTTTTCAAAAAGTAAAGCCGCGCCAGAATAGTACAGCGTAAGTATTATTATTTGCACCAGATTATCACCGGCATATATTCCCCCGATCAATCCAACCCACACACTGGTGCAATAGAAACAGTCCATTAGTTTTCCAAAAAAACTATTCCCTAACAACGTTCTCAATTTGATGATCAAGTCGAAAGGGCCGTCCTCAAGACTTATTAAATGTGTGAGTCGCCATGCGATAATTGCCAGTACAAAATATTTTTCCAACGCAGTCATCATTCTGATTTTTTTTAAAAGATTGCCAGTATTAACCTGGCAATCTTTATTGGTGGATATTTTACTTTTTATCCTTCAGACAGATGTTGTAAGAAGCCCAAGCCGGGGAACCTACACTTTGACTGTTGACAATTGTTTTGTCAATGGCATACAGGGATACACCACCACAAGGATAGGCATCAGCAGGTGTTGTAATGCTGAAGCTGTTACCCGGCAATGGAAGTGTGTTGACAGAGCCAGGGCTATTTGCATTGCCACCCCAAGTAGTCCAGAAGCTCCATCCGGAAATATTTTTGTCATACACATAATAGTGACCAGTGATAGTATCTCCTTTTGCATAGTGCGTGCAATCACCATCATCATCTACTTTTAGCTGAAGCACTGGTGCAGTGTTATCCATTTGAATAATTTTAGAGAACACTCCGAAGGCACCTTCAACTTCCATTTCTACCAAAAGTTTGTCTTCTGTGCCAGGTGTAAATCTTGCCAAAACATTTAGTGTGTTTTGATCAGGATTTAAAAAGTTGTACCAATGATCAACAGGATCTGGAATTTGATTTGTGTATTGAACCCATGGCGCGTGCGGCAAGAATCCAACTACCGTGAATGTATCTGTTGCATAATGCGACGTGCCCGTATTCAGATTTGTTATTCTGATTCTATACCGATGACCAGGGAATGTTGGTCCGTTCAATACAATCACACCTCCGAATGGTGCATCAGTAGGAACACCCAATCCATTGTATGCGAAGAATGATCCGGGTTTCGTTAAGCCTGTTATGTCATTAACATGCGCTACATCAATTCCTCCAATGATATTGAAGACAGGGAACAGATCACCAGGACTTATAACAACGCCGGGTTTAATTTGAATGTGAGCATCAACTCTGTTTCCATAAAACTCCAGCTTATCAGGATCTGTGTTTGATGGTGGTACATTCCACGATAGCACACCTCGTACACGCACCACGTTAGGAGTAGTACATAATTTTCTGTGATAGGTAGCATCCAGCGGGAGTGTTACGCTGTAGCAAAGTCCATCGCCTGTCATTTTTATATCATGGACTTTCAACTCAACAGTGTTGAGATATTGCCATGAGCATTGATTGTCCCAGTCAATCCAGAAGGAAATATATTCTTTGCTACCAGCGTCACATAAATTGCCACTGTAACCTGTATTCTTTTTAATTTTAATAGTGGCAACAAGGCTTTCCAGGTTGTAGTCGAGGCCAATGCATTCCAGTTCTTCATAATCAACATTTGCTTTTGAAGTATCTTTAGGGAATATCACACCCAGTTTATCAATAAGCTCACTCCAATTTATGTTTGCCTTCGTTAATGTAGCCTGATCCATCAGTGTTATTTCTGATGTAGGATATTTGATCATGTTATAAACTGATTTGAAAGCAAAGCGCGATGCAGGCACGTTAATCTTTTCAGAAATTTTTACAAGCTCTCCGAGATGAGGTTTAGGTTGAGGTCCTACTTGCGAGAGATCTATTTGTGTAATCTCTGCTAATTGCTTAACAGTAAGACTAGGGGAAGCTACAGCAATCTCTAAATATTTAGACCAATCAACAAGCGGGAAATGAAGTTTGAGAGAAGGTCTAATCTGAACTTCACAATTCATGACACTTCCCCATACAGGTTTCCAATCAGGAGAATTAACAGGGGGCTCTATACTCCAGGATAGAATCACCCTTAATGTTGGCAACAAAGGTTTTTCACAATCTGAAAATTTTGAAGTCTTCTTCTTTAGCGTTGCAGCATACTTGATCGGAAAAATTGAATGACCTGTACAATCATTTGTAGCAGGAATATCATGTACATGAATAGCAACGCTTCCCTGATCAATAAATCCGGTACCATCATGAAAGTCAAGATAAAAGCGAAGATATTCGAATGAA
>DATCRE010000195.1:0-11422 GCA_036569145.1 Cyclobacteriaceae bacterium | reverse complement strand
GAAAATGTATTTCCCTTATCTGTGGATTTTAAGATGGCTGTTTTTCCACCGTTAAAGTAATCAGTCCCGCAAAATAGATATAGATTATTTGCATTCTGAGGATCCAGCGCCAGACCTTCCACTCCCTGGTAGGTTGTTTCATCCTCAGAATTCCAATCGAGCAAAGGAATCCATTTTGAATTTGCGGCATCCCAACGGTAAGCGCCCCCAACATCTGTGCGACAGTAAACATCGCCTGATGTTTTATGACTTACGATCCCAGTTATAAAACCACCTCCCCCAAAGGCTACATTCCCAATTGATTGTGCCCTTAGTTTTGTTTGGGTAAAGCAAAAAAGGATCAGGCACAATGCCACAATAAATCGTGGCCAATGGTGGCGCCATTGTGATTGTGATGGCTTTCGCAGCCCATCAATTAGTTGACTTTTGTTCATAGTTACATTAAGGTTTAAGTGTTTAGTAAAATATCGCGATCATCATTTACGTGCGGCTCGACTGTTCAGCACACAACGCATAGTGAAACGAGGCACTGAGCATGTGCCTCGTTCACATTGTTTAGTGTTTACTTCTTGATGACCTTGAATGATTGTCTGCCAAGTATGCTATTAATTTGAATCATGTATATTCCGGGATTCACATGAGATCCGATTGTTTGCTCGGTTTTAACCTGCTCGTGTTCAATTATCTCAAGTTGTTTGCCTGCAAGATCAAGCATGATAATATTTTTAACCTTCTCGGGTTCGCGAATGGATACATTGATTCCTGAAGTAAAGGGATTAGGAAACACACGAATCTTATCTACTTCTTTCTCGATGTTAACTCCTTCGGGTTCATGACTGGTCATTGCGCGTGCAGTGGTAGTAGTCATTGTCCACTGCTGATTATTACTGGAGCTATTGCTCCATTGGCCAAGATCCGCACCATTAGTAGTGCTGCCCATGCCATCAAGATATAAACCAGTAGCACGGTTCTTGAATTTAACATAGCCTCCCGTTGTTTCCTGTTGCCATTGCAAATTGTTACTGGTCGAACTGGACCATTGTCCTGCGTATGCACCGTTGGTACTAATTCCTCTTCCATCAATGTATAACCCTGTATTACGGTTCTTGATATAAACATAAGCTCCGCTGGTTTCAAGTATCCACATTTGGTTCCAGCTTCCACTGCTGGCCCATTGTCCGCATGTACTGCCTACAGAAGTTCTGCCCATGCCATCCATTAATAAACCTGTTGCGCGATTCTTAATTGTTACGATGGTAGTTGTTGAGATTCCCGCGCCTTGCATAATGGCATTTAATTTACCCTGATCAGTTACCGCCAGTGTACTGCGATTAAATAAGCCGCCATTGATATCCCAATAGATAGGAATGATCCCCTTGGTCACGGCAGAATTGACAATGTATTTATGAAAATATTCTATCGATGCAATATGAAGTGCCTGATCGGAGGGTGGGCTAACCGTTTTCTTGTAGGCGCCAAATTCTCCAATAATTACCGGTATCCCTTTATCAATGAATTTAGTTTTCATATTCCCGAACCATTGCTCTACATAGCTTTCTTCACCCCAGGTTGCATTACGGCTTACGTCTGTTGTTGAGTGATAACCATTGCCCCAGTAGTAGAAAATCTTGCCCCAATCGGCATCTTTATCCATAATGGTAAATTGGTAGGGAGAATAATAATGAACTTCGACCATCAAACGATTTGCAATTTGATCGTTAGGCATTGTGTTCATCAGGCTATACGTTTTTTCAACATCGGTCGATGGCCCTTGCACGATGAGTGTACGTGAACTGTTATTTCCGCCTGTAGCGCGAACTGCATCAATAAAAGCCTGGTGATAGGATAACAATATTGACATTTCTGTCGCGTTGGTCACCGGAGGTTCATTTGATCCGGCAAAAAGGAGATGCTCATTGTAGTTTTTAAAATTGTTGGCAATCTGAGTCCAGTAATTTTTTTGCTTAGCAATGATAGAAGCCTGATCTGTAGAATTGATATGATTGTCGAGCCAGCCGTTATCCCAATGTATGTTAACGATAACGTACAAATTGTCATTGATACAATAGTCAACAACTTGCTTTACACGAGCAAGCCAGGCCGGATCAATAACGCCATTGGTAGAATGACAATCCCATGAGACTGGGAGTCTCACGGTATTGAATCCAGATGCCTTTACCTTATCAATAAGAGCCTGTGTTGTTACTACCCCGCCATTCCATGCCGTTTCTGAACAAATGGATTCAAGTGTGTTTCCGAGGTTCCAACCGACTTTCATCTGACTGGAAACCTGTTGAGCAGTGGGCAGTTGAGACCAGCCCAGGGTCGTGATGAACATCGCGATCATCATGAACGCGAATCTCACGTACATCTTTGTACTTCGACTTGCAGAACGTTTTTGTTTCATATATAATTAGGTTTAAGTGTGTCATTAATTTTTTAGAGTGACTTTCAAAAGCCCAATCGATTTTTTCCTATTCATTTCAAGCATTCGATTTCACCAAGAAAAATGACTGGCAAAAAAACGAGTGCAGTCGCACGTTATTAACTGTATCGACCGCACTCGCAATTAAAGTGTGTTAGTTCTTAATAACCTTCATTGAGTGTGACTTGCCAATGCGATTAACCTTCAGAATATAAATTCCAGATCCGAGGAGTGAACCCATTGTTTGCTTCGTTGCAACATGGCTGCCTTCGATTATTTCCACTTGTCTTCCCATCAAATCATAGAGCTCCAAACTTTTGACCTTAAGAGGTTCTTGTATAATAACATTGATTGATGAATTGAAAGGATTTGGAAATGCCTGGAATTCATTAGCCTCAACGTCTTCCGTTTGAGTCGCCATGCGTGCAGTAGTTGTGGTTACAGTCCACTGCTGGTTATTACTGGTGCTGCTGCTCCACTGACCAAGATCTGCACCATTGGTGGTGTTGCCCATGCCATCGAGATATAATCCAGTGGCACGGTTCTTGAATTTAACATAGCCTCCCGTTGTCTCCTGCTGCCATTGCAAATTGTTACTGGTCGAACTGGACCATTGTCCTGCGTATGCACCGTTGGTGCTTACGCCTCGTCCATCAATGTATAATCCTGTATTACGGTTCTTGATATAAACATACGACCCGCTGGTTTCTAATGTCCACATTTGATTCCAGCTTCCACTGTTTGCATACTGTCCGCACGTGCTTCCAGCAGATGTTCTGCCCATACCATCAATCAGTAAACCTGTTGCACGGTTTGCAATGGTTACGAAAGTAGAACCTCCGCTAACAGTGATTGTAAAAACTTGCGTGCTTTGACAACCTGATGCATTCGTATAGGTCGCCGTTGCTGTACCTGAAGATGTTGGAGTTAATGTTACTTCGCGAGTTGTGCCTGAAGCCATTCCACTCCAGCTCCATGATCCTCCGGTTACAGGTTGAGGGCCAAGTATTACAGTTGCTCCCGATGCAACGGTAGCGCTACTTGTTTGTGACCATGTACCATTAACTTGCACATAAGGAGTGATAGCTGTTGGCGTGCATGCCGCAGGTTCCCAGTAAATCAATCCTCTTCCACCGCCAGCGCTCATGAATACTCTGCCATCAACGTTCATATCTCCGACAAGCAGTGGCGCTCCAGCAAACTGAGTCGAATTATTATTGATCCGGAGCCATGTCGCACCCTGGTCGGTTGATCTGAAGAGGCCTGTAACGCCTGACACTGTTCCCCAGATGAAAACAGAAGGATAGCTCGCGCCAGATATTGTCTTTCCTATTCCAATGGCTTTGCAATACGTTACATTGGAAACAGTTGTATAAGACACCCCTGCGTTGGTTGAATATTTTAATCCATTGAGGAAAAGTGGTACCCATACATGTCCTTCAAAGCCCGGCACTGTCCTGATTTGGGCTGGTTCCCATGGATAATTCGCAGTTGATGCGCCCGGCGTGCCAGCTACTGAGAAACTGACACCCTTATTGGTGCTTCGGTATATCTGCCCGGCGCGTGGATCGAATATGTAGAAATAATTCGAATTTACCTGGTCAGCCACCGGAGCAGCGTATTGGACGGATACACCTGAACAGGCCGACCAACTGGCTCCGTTGTTCGTTGTATAGTAGGTAGTAGTGGAACTTCCTGGGCAATGTAGTATGGTACCTCCGTCTGCGCTGATGGCAATTTTTCCGTCTGAACCCATATTAGTGGCGCATCCTGTCCAGGTAGCGCCCTTATCGTTGGAATAGTAAACCACGTTTCCTCCGTTAGAAGCCCTTACTACTCTGTTTGCATTGGCGCCGGCATATGCAATGCTCTGGTTATTTCCATCTGTAGGAGAAAGTTTTTTTGATGGATAAGAAGTGAGCGGCTCATGTACAAAACCTGTTACATCGCCGAAAGATGAAATCAACGAACCTCCGGGAATACTGATTCCATCCAGGAAGGCTGTCTCCTCAATACCTACTACATCATATTTCCAGGAGCAATTTGCGGCTGTAATATCGGAACAGGTATATACGCCACCTCCGCCTATTACACGCACCTTATTAAGACTAGCCTGGTCAAACTCGATACAGTCCATCCAGTTAATCGCACCCCCGCTTGACCATGCCATGCCGTTAGCATCATAGGTGGCATTTTCGCCATTCTTAAGTGTCCAGGTTGATCCTCCATCCGTAGTGAGGAAAATATAGTCGCCCCAGCCGATACCAAACTGCTTGTTAGTATAAACGCCACAGGAAGAAACTATTACCCGGTTTACATTCGTTGGGTCTATACTTACTCCGCCGTATGCATGGTCCTTCCAACTAGTAGGAGTAACGTTTGTCCACATACCGGTAGCCGTGTTGAGCTTATATAACTTTCCATCTCCAGTGGAGGCTTGCGGACCTGCAGTGTCAGAGTAAGTAACATACATAGTGGTTCCCTGTAACGCAACGCGGTGTGGCATAAAAGCAGTAGTTGCGGTAATGTCGGTAAAAGTGGCGCCACCGTCGGTGCTCCTGTAAACATTGCCAGCACCAGTGCGGGAAACGCCAATGTAAATGGTTTGAGTTGCTCCGTTCACTACGCTGCTTGAAGGATCAAAAAGCACGAAACAAATCCCATTGCCGTTGGTTGTGGTAGTTACACCGCTCCAAGCCTGGCTCCAGGTAAGGCCTGCATCCGTGCTCTTCCACAATCCGTTGGCCCTGGTTCCGCAGTATAATATGTTACTGTTTTTAGGATCTACTGCAAGACGTTCTCCGTTACCTCGTCCATCTCCGTTTCCATGTACCTTGAATTTTGATGTAAGATCAATAACGGTAAAAGTATTTCCTTTATCGGTGGACTTTATTATGGCAGACTTTCCATTACCATTATAATTGGTTCCGCATAGCATATAAACGTTATTTGCATTCTGCGGATCAAGCGCCAGGGCCTCCACTCCATAAAGGTCACCTTGTGAATCTCCAAGCCAGTCAAGCAATTGAACCCATTTATTGTTCGTGGCATCCCAGCGGTAAGCTCCGCCTACATCTGTTCGGCAATACCTATCGCCAGATGTTTTATGGGTAACAATTCCAGTCACAAACCCACCACCGCCGATAGGAGCATTTTTCCAGTTGTAAGGCACAGTCTGGCCGAACGATTGAAATGAAATCAAGAGAAAAAGAAGGAAAACGTGTTGCCACCTTAAGTTTGAATGCCGTCGGCAGCTTAGAGTTAACTGATTTTTGTCCATAGTAATTAGGTTTAAGTTTAGGTAAAATGTCACGATTTCATTGAGGTTACTCAGGGCTGAAATCGTTTGCGTAAATTAGAAACTCAAAGGGTATCAATGATATAAAAGTGGTGTACCAAACGTCTGAAGAGGTCATAAATAGTCCTAAAAAACCTCATAAAAGGTATCGCGGTAACGATTGCATTCTAAAAATCTATACTTTCAAAATGCTGAGAAGGATTGGACTAACTTATTGCAATGCTTCAATTATGGGAACTTGAAATGGATGAAATGAAATTGTTAACAATCTCTTCGTAGCAACTTTATTGTTGTATTGTAATGTTTGGACGGGACTATCGCTTCAGGCACGTTTCCCATAATCGGGTTACGAGTGCCTGCTGTCGAAATTCTTTTCCAGATTTTGAAATTGAAGTTTAGAATTCAATCATTAAATCTTAACTCGATGCAAAAAGTACTTTTATTAATCATTACATTCTTTTTTTCGCTAAGCTCCTTTTCACAGGAAATTGCTTTTACTTTTGATGATGCTCCTTTAGGTGACGGTGCAATTTTCACCGGGATGCAACGAACATCCAGAATCATCGAGACCTTAAAAAAACATGAGATAAAACAGGCCGCGTTCTTTGTTGTCACCTCCCATATTAACAGTGATGGTTTTCAGCGATTGAAAATGTACACCGATGCCGGGCATTTACTTGCCAATCACTCGCACTCACACGGTTGGATCCAGGGAATGGGCACTGCCAATTACATCCGAGATATCCAGAAGGCAGATTCTATATTGAAGGCTTCCACGCTGCCGTATCAACCATGGTATCGATATCCTTTTCTTGATGAAGGCCAAACGAAAACTTCATGTGATTCTATCCGTGCAGCGCTCACTACACTTTCCCTTATGAACGGCTACATCACTATCGACAACTACGACTGGCATATTAACAGTGCGACGGCAAAAGCAATCAAAAGCAAGACCAAGATCAACTACAACGAGCTGAAGAAATTTTATCTTGAACACATCTGGAACAGCATTCAATTCTACGACAATATTGGCCGACAGGTCATGGGGCGTTCACCCAAACACGTGTTGCTCCTTCATGAAAATGATCTGGCAGCACTTTTTCTCGGTGATCTTATTCAGTTATTGAAAGATAAGGGCTGGAAGATCATCTCACCTGAAGAAGCATATACCGATCCTATTGCCAAAGAAATTCCGGATGTACTTTTCAACAATCAGGGGCGTGTAGGTGCCATCGCCTTTGCAAGAGGACTGAAGCCCGCAGTGCTCATTCAACAATCGGAGGATGAAAAGTATCTCGACCAGTTGCTAATGGAAAGGAAAGTGTTTGAGTAATGCTGATTCAGGTTTGCGAATAATTACTTTACTACTTCACTGACTAAAATTACCGGCGTTATATTCGTATAATTCACAAAGTCAGCCCTTATGGCATCTCTATTCGGACCAATTGCTGCCTGATAATCTTCAAGGTTCTTTACATAAAATGTTCCGATTGCCATATAGGGTAATGGTTGGTTGGGAATGCCGCTGGCCAGACCTTTTTCAATGGTGTATTTTACCAAGTTTGAACCTAAAAAACCTGCAACCATAGGCATGTGCTTAGTTTCGTAATAACCCATATCGAATGTTTTGCCTTCTGCAAAAGGGTACATGATGGATACTTTGATCAGTCCTTTTTCAGCAACAGATGAATTGTGATTTTTAGATTTATGAGGTTGCTTTTCTTGACCAAATGTCGCAAAGCTTGCGATTAGAAGAAGTAGTGATATTATGAGTTTAATTTTCATCCGTCTCTATATTTTTTAGTTAGAATTAAGTTGATTTAGCTTTCAGTTGAAGCTTCATGCCCATATATTCTAAGGTAGATAAAGTCTGGGAGTTCGTCAAGCGTCAATAAATTAATGCTACTTATTTGATTTTAACGGCATTGAATTTGGATGCTGACTTCAAATAGCTGAGATCAATACAAATCACCAGTTTCTAACTATCATATTTAATGCAGTATTGACACAGCCTGCTTTGTTACCAGCTTTTATGAAACATGCAGGATAGTTTCATTTTTCTGACAAGCCAACTGATCCAGATGCAGGATAAATCAGCTAAAAGATTGGTACAAATAATCTATATGCCAGCGTTAGATTTAACTATAAACCTGCAACAATCATGTTAGGACAAGTTTCTGAGTTGTTTCTGGTGTTTCCATATTTGTTCGACTTGTATACTTTACATCATGGTCTACTATACTTTTTGGCTTCTTAAGAAGTGTTAAATTATGTTTGTTTGTATCTGCAGATTTGCGTGTTATAATCTCGTGGTTGTCTCGTGCGTGCAAATCAGCCAGAAGAAATCCGGTTAAGGGCGTCATCTAAAAGTTTACTGAAGTAGTCATCAAAGTCAAATAGCTATTGTTCTCTAATGTTCCGTATGAAAAATTCAAGTACCGTGGTAAAATCTCTTTTACTCGTAATTATCCTCGCCTTGGTGGCAAGCTGCAAAACTACAAATGTTCCAGGGCCTGTTAATCCTTTGCCTTCGGCCAATCAGATGAGATGGCAGGAGATGGAGTATTACGCCTTTGTACATTTTTCTTTAAACACTTATACGGATCAATCCTGGGGATATGGTAATGAAGATATCAATCTTTTTAATCCCGAAAAACTGGATTGTCGCCAGTGGGCACGCATCTGCAAAGAATCGGGTATGAAAGGAATAATACTAACCGCCAAACATCACTCCGGTTTTTGTCTCTGGCCCACAAAATATACCGAGTTCTCTGTGAAGAATGCACCCTGGAAAAATGGAAAGGGTGATATAGTTCGTGAGATGGCCGATGCATGTAAAGAGTATGGTTTAAAGTTGGGAATTTATTTGTCGCCATGGGACCGCAATCATCCAGATTACGGCAAGCCCGAATACATCACGTATTTCAGAAACCAACTTACTGAACTGCTCACCAACTACGGCCCGATATTCGAAGTTTGGTTCGATGGTGCCAATGGTGGTACCGGATACTATGGAGGTGCCAATGAAAATCGCACGATCGATCGTACCACGTATTATGACTGGAGCAATACTTATAAACTGATCCGTAAACTACAACCGAATATCGTGATATGGAATGACGGAGGGGACCGAGGCGACCTTCGCTGGGTTGGGACCGAATCGGGATATGTTGGTGAAACGAATTGGAGTTTGCTCAATGGTACCGGTGAAGTCACATGGGGAATGTTACACTTTGGTCTCGAAAGCGGCGATTCCTGGGTGCCGGCGGAAGTGAATACTTCGATCCGGCCAGAATGGTTTTACCATCCAAACGAAGACAGTAAAGTGAAAACGGCGCCTCAGTTGATGGAAACATATTACAATTCCATTGGTAGAAATGCAACTTTGCTTCTCAACTTTCCCATCATGCCCAATGGTCTGATTCATGAAAACGACGAAAAAAACGCTCTTGAATTCGGTGCTACAATTAAAACATCATTTGCACAAAATATTGCTGAGAAAAAGAAGACCAGCGCATCGAATGAGCGTGGAAATGAAAGAAGATTTGATGCCTCTAATGTAGTGGACGATGACAACAATACTTTTTGGACAACCAACGATAGTATAAAGGCAGCATCACTGATTATTGACTTTCAAAAACCGACGTTATTTAACCGGTTCATAGTGCAGGAATATATTCGACTTGGACAAAGAGTAAAATCGTTCACGGTAGAAGGCTTTGTTGATGGAACCTGGAAAGAACTGGCTAAGGGAACAACAATCGGGTATAAACGAATTCTTCGGTTCCCTGCTGTTAAAACAAGTCAGGTTCGATTCAATATTAAAGACTCGAAGGCAAGTCCTGTAATTTCAAATATCGGGATTTATAATGCACCTGTTTCGTTGGATGCTCCTTCAATCATTCGGAATCAGTCGGGCGAAGTCGTGATTGAGACCAACGACATCGGGCCATACTTCTATTACACCTTGGATGGCAGTGATCCAACACAGCAATCGACAAAATATAGGGGACCGTTGTTGACTGATGGAAAGATTGAAGTAAGGGCGATTGCTTATAGTCCCGCTACAGGTAGGAGCAGCCCTGTCGCCATTGAACGATTCGATGTTAGCAGAAAAAATTGGAAAATAGTAGGTGGAGATGAGAAGGCTATGGCGATTCTTGACGGCAATATTTTAACAACATGGCATCAGAACAACCAGGCACAGATGCCTGTCGATCTCGTCATAGACCTGGGTGGCGAACACCAACTGGTTGGATTCAAGTATCACCCCGATCAGGGTGTTTGGGGTCCGGGGATTATTACACATTATGAATTTGATATCTCACTCGACAATAAAGATTGGAAACGTGCAGATCAAGGTGAGTTTGCAAATATTAAAAACAATCCACTCTGGCAAACTAAGAAGTTCTCCAAGGTAAACGCACGGTATATCAGGTTACGCGCACTGAAGAACAGTGAAGGAAATGGCAATACTGGATATGCCGAGATAGATGTAATAACGGAATAAGCTGGCAAAGGATAAATGAAAGTAACTATCGATAAGCTTACAACAGAACAAATTTAAGCTTGTTACTATTTAACCAATAAGGATTGATGTTTAGCATTTACTTCTAAAAAGTATGACAACAATAAGATATTACAAGCCCGAGTTAGACTTGCTTCGCCTCTGTGCATTTCTATTTGTGTTTTTTACCCATCGGATGGATCTTGCACCAATTGACTCTTCACAATATTATTGGGCGCACCATATCAGTTTGGTTGGAGTTTTTGGGGTACCGCTTTTCTTTTTTCTCAGTGCTTTTTTAATAACAGAATTACTTACTAAGGAACAGGATCAATTCGGAAAAATTAGCGTCGGATCTTTTTACATAAGGCGCATTCTTCGTATTTGGCCATTGTACTTTACTTTCTTTTTTGGAATGGTTTTAGTCACACAGCTTTCAGACAAATTCGGACATATTTCACCAGGAACACAACTCGCATTCAGTCTATTTTCTGGCAACTGGTATATTACTTTTAACGAATGGCTTCCGTCTTACCCCATTAATCCGCTTTGGAGTATTTCCGTTGAAGAACAACTTTATATTTTACTTCCATTGGTTGTATTTTATACAGGCAAAAGAGGGCTAAAGATTTTTTCATTCCTTGCACTCCTGATAGCCTATGCCACCATTATTTACTATGCTCAAAAACCTACAAAAGGATTTAGTGGCGAGTGGACAAATAGCTTTGTGCAATTTCAATTTTTTGCTGCGGGAATTTTACTCTCTGTTTATTTAAAGGGATGGCAACCAAATTGGAACGTAATCCTGCGAATTATAATATTCATAGCAGGACTGGTATGTTGGTTGCTAGCCTCCATGGTCTGTGGAATTCATGCAGATGCACCGCATCTCTCAACTACTCCACAAGCTATTTGTGGTTGGTTTTTGATACTTGTCGGAGTTGTACTGTTTTTTCTATCATTGTATGGAGCTCAGCCGAAGTATATTCCATCTGTGTTGGCATACCTCGGTCGGATTTCTTATGGAATGTATATATTTCATATCACCATGTTTTGGTTGGTTTACTATATATTTAAAGAAGAACTAACCTCTTTTAGCACAATGATTGGATTGTATGAATGGAAAAATAATGTTGGCTTCATTATCGCTTTCCTTGCTACCGTAATTATATCATTATTATCGTATATGCTT
>DATCRE010000194.1:0-6217 GCA_036569145.1 Cyclobacteriaceae bacterium | reverse complement strand
CTGAAATATGGATCGATCTGCGGACGCACATTCGTGTAAGATGAAAAGTTAGAATAGTTCGCTGCAAAGTTCCATTTCTCATTTGGAACATAGGTAGCGTTGAAAGCTCCAACAGTTCGCTTGGTAGTAGAGGTTCGTGTTTTATCGAGGTTGTTTTCCTGAAAGCCCACATTCGCATTCAGATTCAATCTGTTCTTAAACAAACGCAGGCTGGGCATGACGGTGATGTTACGCATATCGTTGTTAAAGTAATAGGCGCCTAGCGTTTGATATTCTGGCGCAGTCCGTTCATAACGGAATTGGAGGGTATACCAATTCCCCTGATAGCCTACACTGGCGTTCAGCGCATCATAGTAACGGCTGGTAGCATTTTCGGGTAGCAATCCCTTTATAATGTTGTTAGTGGGCTTATGCACAATGGTATCGGCTTCGCTCTTACTGTTGTTAGCCCGAATATCATTGTTTAAAGCTGATACTGCATATTCACCCTCTACAAAGAAACGTTTTAAGAAAGTCTTCCTGCCACTCACGCTGATAGCAACATTTTGCTTGGGTGTAAGCGAGCTATTATAAAGTATATACGGAATTGAATTAACATCATCTTTTGCTGTAAAGATGTTTGCTGAAATAGAATTGCCGTTGTCTTCATAACCAACTTTCAAACCATATCCCATGCGTTTAAAAATTGCATTCAATGTATCTGTTCCATTAAACGGAACAGCTTTCTTCAAACGACCATACATCGCAGCGATCTTCCATTTACCCGGAGTGAGTTCAATGCCACCGCCCAGGAACACGTGGCCAGCTAATGTGTAATTTGAAAACGTCATGGAGTTATAGCCTATGTACGTCTTTACCCATTTATACTGTGGCTGGAAGCTGAATTGATTGAAAGGCTGGCTGAAGCTTTTGTTTGCATTGCTATAACTAAAGGAAAGCGGAGCATCGTAGCCGAACAGGTTTATATTCAGATTTCCGGTAAGGAACCAGTTAAAAGGATCTCTTCGCTGTTCTATGCCATGCGCATAGTAGCCAACAGTATTTACATTGAGAGAGCCATTTACTTTTACACCTTTATTGACTCCGATGGACTCCAGGTTTTGAGTATATCCATAACTGACGATCACCAGTAATCCGCATGTAAACAGAAATTGTAAAGACCTAACCATAGCACATTTATCGATAAAATCTCTAAGGGATAAACTCAGTAAAATCATTGAGAGCTGTCATAGAGGTTGACATACCCATGCCCATATAGCCATTCTCTCCCAAAGAAAAGTATATTGGATTTATCCTTTGTATTGAAACATTTGCCTTTTCAACCCATGTATCAAGAGTAGGCTTGTATAGATAAAAATTCTGGCTAAGCGTTGACCCTATATATAAGTTATCATCTATTGAAAAGGTGAAATTAAAAGTCCCGGAACCAGAGGACGTTGAAACACTGCTCCATGTATTTGTTTCTGGAGTATATTGCCATACGTCAGTTCCTATGATGAGATATCCGTGTGTACTTGTCGATTGTACCAAACAGTCCGGAGTGTGGTCCAGGGATTCTTCATAAGGTGCCCCGGAGTTCATGGACCAAATATCAGTGTCAGGATTGTACACCATCCAATAGCCATTTGACATTACTACATAAACACGATTAGTACTGCTTATGTAAAAACCGTCACGGGGAACTTCCTTGCTAAAGACCCCAGGCAACTTACCCTTTTGTGTCCATGAATCCAGACCGGGGTCATATTCCCATAGCGTATTGCTTTCAAGAATATATCCTTTATTTGAAGTTCCAAAAACGATAGCGGGTGCGCCCTGTGGCAAATCTTTATCATATTCCTTCTTTTGAGACCACTTATTGGCTGATGGGTCATACATCCACATCGTAGCATCAACATCGACACCGTCTACATTGCGTTTCCCAACATGTATATATCCCATGTTTCCGATAGAAAAGAATAAATCGTAGGCACCATCCGCTGTCAAAGGAAAGTTACTCGCCGATTTCCAGGAACCCGCGGTAACGGTAAAATCACTCGCTGACGTCCCGCTTTTACCATTGGCTGTTACTATTACCTTTCCGGTCACTGCTCCCTCAGGCACTTTCACAACAATTTTGGAAGAACTTGCAGTGATTACTTTGGCGTTAACTCCACCAAATGATACAGTATTACCATGAGGTTCCGTACTAAACAACGAACCCGCAATGGTCACCTCTGTTCCATAATCGCCGGCTGCCGGTTCAAAAGACGACACTATTACCGGGTCTTCCTCTTTACTACATGCAGAAACAGAAATTAAAAACGCTAACACTAACAATGTTCGTAGATTCATCATAATTATTTATATATCAAATTTTAGTTTTCACTTTTGCTACATCAATTAGTTTTTCATCGTATGGTAGAAAGCTTATCTCATCCACCAACCAAAGCAGTCGCCAAATTCTCCTGTCTCAGTAGCAGTGCTAACTTTGGCTTTTTGTTTTTTTCAAAATTGATTAAGTAATTACGCCGGTCTCTAAGCAATTGATAAATCTCTTCGGTTGATAGCACACACTCAACTCTCCAGCCTTCGAACGTATTGAGCTTTCAGATCCTCCTAAGAAACTCTTCTTTACTCCATTCCCAGGACAAAGTTTTCTCAAAAGCCAAATCAATTATCTTATCAATGTTTGGCTCTTTCTCTTTATTAGTTGCATTCAAAAGATTTTTGATTCTATTAACCAATTCCTTTAGGTCATTGTATTTCTCCAGCTCATTTAAAAATTCAACGGGTATAGTATTCTGGAAATCACTTGCATCAAGATATGTATATATGTCTTCCAATTTCTTATCCATGTCTATCAGACGTTTTAGAATTTCCAATAGCTTTATATACAATTCTAGGTATTTCACTTTACCTGAATCAGTACCATCTGAATATTTCTTCGTAATAGCAAGATGATCCTTTCGTATTTCCGCTTTTTCATCATCAGTCTTCAATTGCCAATTGAGGTTATCCCTTTCCTTCGCCAATAAAGAGATTTGGGCATTGTAGTCTTTAAGTTTTTCCTTAGAAACATCGCTAAGACTGTTCATAAAATCTACTGTTATCGCATCAGGAACTATCTGTCTACGTAATTCTTTCAGCTCCTGTATTTTCATGTTCAGAATCGTAATTCTTTCATTCATTGAAGACATAGTTTAAGAGCTTTTGGTCGTTTCAAAATTTATTAAGTAATCACGCCAGTCCCTGAGCAACCGATAAATATCTTCTGTTGGTAGCTCACACTCGACTTTCCAGCCTTCCAACGTGTTCAGAACTTTGCACTTCTCCCTAGTGCAATCAAAGTTATAAACCTCAAAACCAAAGTCGTACTGAGAAATTTCAACAGTCTGTAATTTTTCAAGTTGTGAAACAATCAACTTCAAATAATCCAATTTTAAATTCCGTATTTCATCAATAAAAAACTCTCCATATTTTTCATGATCATCCAAAGAGATATATGCAACATCTCTCGTCTTATTTGAATTCATTGGATCAACGATCTTATCCGTACCAAAAGAGTATTTCATAATCATGGAGTTTTAAAAGGAAAATAGGGAGAAGATTGGACTTCTTTCGAATCTTTGAATATGTCTTTACATTCAAAGGAACCACCGACTTCTTGGTCTGAAAGAATTAGTTTTCCTTCTAACTTTGAGAAAAGATTTAGACAGACAAAAAGAATAGATACTACGTATTGAAAGAGTTTCATAATAGCAGCGCTAACTTTGGCTTTTTGTTTTTTCAAAATCGATTAAGTAATCACGCCAGTCTCTAAGCAATTGATAAATCTCTTCGGTTGATAGCACACACTCAACTCTCCATCCTTCGAACGTATTGAGCACTTTACATTCGTCTTTGTTGCAATCGAAATTGTAGACCTCAAAACCAAAGTCGTAATGAGGTATCTGGTTTTTTAGTAATTCACCCAATCGGTCAACGATCTGTATCAGGTAAGAAAAGTCACACGAGGCGAGTTCCCATAATTGAAAGTACTTTTCCTCGACACCAAAATTGGGTCGACCAAATTCATTCAAATCAAATTTATACTTAATCATAGCGGAGCAAGGCTTGGAAAAAATGAATTAATGTTTCCGTTCGGGTTCAGATAGAAATGGATTTTTACTTACCATCACTTGAAAAGCCATAATATTCAAACAAGCTTAATTTTTTCCTCTTCCAAAATACTATTTTATGAAAGTACTGTTATATGATAAGCACTCGTTCATTTGGATATTTATCAGTCATATTATTATACCTTCCCTTCTAAAAAGGCAATCCACTGACAGGTGATACTATCGAATTCATCAATAGGAATTTTTATAAATTGGGAATAATTATTTTCAATATAATCTGTATCAATAATCCATTCGTAACTTGCATTTAACAAGTTACTTCCGTCTTCATTTTTGAGGCCGGGTAGTTTATTTCCGACCTCAAACACTTTTTCATCGATAATCATAACATATTCTTTTCTGAAGCAAACTACTCCCCTCCATTCAAAGGAATTCCAGTCATCTATTTTTATTTCACTCGCTTTAATGGAACGTATATATTGCAAAATATTCCGCATATCTTCGACCGAATGATAGCTTGAAAAAAAATAGTTTAGTAAATAACAATAACTAGTACACCATTCTTTTTCTTTAGTAAGCGTTTCAAAAAATATCTGTTCATTCATATACTTAAGGAATTATGTAAGCTGACATTATATTACCCTGACTATCCAAATACATTTCAATTTTTTCGCCGGCAACGGTTGTGCCATGCCATTTTGTTCCACTAATATTCTTCTTATTACTAAATGCCTCTGATATTTTTCCCCATACAGTTTGTTCACTCCATGATGAGGGCCACCAAGTTTTGTCACTTGATATACTTTTCCATATTCCTGATCCATTGTTACCTTCCTGCACAAAAACTTTGATTTTAGACTTAAAGACTTGCTCACCAGTCGATAATTTTAACAATAAAGACCTTGTACCTGGCAATTCCTCAATTAAACCTTGCTTTAGCGTTGATTCAAAATGAATTCCTGAAACATCAACTGAGATGCTAACTCCTGATTTAGGAACATTAACAGGTAAATCCTGAGGGCGTCTTACATAGGTAGAAATTATTTCGCCCGTGTTAGAATTTTTGACTGTAATCTTTACCTCCCCAAACCTAATATGATCCCTTGCTGTTCGAGTCAATTCCTGTACAATCTTCACCTGTTTTACACCACTACCCAGTTCCACAAAACTCTCTTCCAAATTTGCAGGTGCTCTCGGCTTTACCGCTGCTTGTCGTGTACCATTACCCGGTGTTAATTCATACCACTGTTTATTACCTACACTTGCTATACCACCATCTTCAAATACCCGCACGGCATCTTCAACGGCAATTACTTTCTGGTTTAGTTTGTTCGCTAAATCCTGCGCTGACTCTAAGCTACTACAAGATAATAAGCGTATCGTATTTTTATCATAACCATTCTTTGAAAGCCATGTTGCAAGAGCCCGGTGGTCAAATGTTTTTTCAACGCCATTAACAAGTAATATATATTCATCTCCTGAGCCATGTACCACAACATCAATTGTTCCGGCTGGGGGAGAAGTTTTGGCAAGGTAACTTTTGGCGCGTAAGAGGTCTGCGCCCAGTGTTATAGCATCGTCAGTGATATCAATATTAGCAGCCGTGTTCTGAGCAATACTGGTGACCCAATTTTGTCCGGCTACTTTCCCTTCCAGTTGCAATTCTCTCTCCAGCGCAAGTATTTCATCTGCATTTTTATTTCCTTTAACTGCAAGCTGCTGTAATGCTTCTTTTACGCCAGGCTTGTTTACTTCGCCTACAAACTCGCCCGCTAGGTTTGCTGCGAGTTTCGTTCCACCTGCCAGCGCAGCTATGTTAACAACCGCTGTTACCAAGTTGTACTTGGCTACTACACCTGCAAAAGCAGGATCGTTATTGAGCATATTAACGGTAAGGTTTCCGAGGGAACCAGCAGCCGCAGCAAGGTCAAGTCCCAAGTATATACGCTGAGTAATTTTAGCCAGGTTATATACTTTCGTCATCGGCACCAGAATGGTAACCGCATCAAGCGTCATGAAAAAGCCAGCAGCAGCATTAGTATTAAACTTTTTATCCTGCGCATATTGTAGCATAAGGGCAGGCACTACAATTACTTTCGCATCCTTATCGCCAACAC
>DATCRE010000193.1:0-5265 GCA_036569145.1 Cyclobacteriaceae bacterium | reverse complement strand
CAACAGTTGCTTCAGCGATGCGAGCGTTGTTGTTCAGCAGAACACCTTACCGATCGCCATAGTGGATGCGGGCAGCAATCCCCTTCGTAATTGTGGAGTTCCTGATGGACAAGTATTTGTTAATGCGAACGGCGTTACCGTCAATGGCACCGCTGAAGCGTTAGCAAACTTTACCTATAGCTGGACCGATGCGAGTGCTGTCGCCATAGGCGGAGCCCTGCCACAGCCGACCACTACGGTTACAGGTTTAAGCAACGGCGACTACTATGTTAGTGTACAGAAGACGAGCGCTGCAACGAGCCGCACCAGCTATGGTTGTACGAGCGCACCGTTTAAAGTTACAGTGGATGATGATCGTCAGTATCCCATTGCAACTTTTAGTTCTATTCCAAATTCTGTTTGTCCGGGTGCACCTGCTGGTAATGGAACGATTACTACAATGGCATCTGAAAATGATGGAACTATTGGAACTTATAGTTATAGCTGGACTTTAAATGGAACACCACTTGCTCCTATAACAGCTACATTAACAAATGCATCTGATGGTTTGTATGCTATTACAGTGACCAATACGGCTACCAGTTGTGCGAATACATTTTCGTATACACTGATTAAAGATCAGACATTAAGCACGCCTAATATTGTAACTGTAGTTCCCGGTAATCCTACAGATTGTAATCCTACAGGCAGTGCTACTGTAACAAAAATTTCTATTGGAGGTACAACAACGTATCAAGCTCCTCCTGATGATTTGGATACACCTTTTGACTACCAGTGGTATGCTTCTACATATCCTGCTGGATTGCTGGCGGCTGAAGTCAATCATGTGCTACCTAATCAATTGGCTGGTAATTATTTTGTTCTGGTGAAGGATTTAACAACTAATTGTATTTCAACACCGGTAGAAGTTACAATTAATGATCTCAATATTATTTATCCTGATTTGAGTTTAATACAAACAAAAAAACAAATCAGTTGTACAGCCGGAGGAGTAGGCAGTGCAGAATTATTAGCTACGGTATCAAATGATAATCCTGTTGACCCTAATCCAACATACACGTACGAATGGTTTAGTAATCTGAATTTTACAGCTCCTGATACAAAATTAACGAGCACACTTACAAAATCAGATAACCTTCCCAATCTGCCTGCGGGTCAATACTCCATTACGGTGTTAAATGGAACAACAGGTTGCCGTGACTCAGCTATCTATGTTATTCCTAACGCTGCACCGTTATTCTCACCTGAATTAACCCTAACAGTGGAACCGATGCTAAATTGTGTTACACCAGATGGTGCTGTCTTTGTAAGGAACATAACAGATTATGGAGTGTTAGATGACCCAACCAGCACTACCGATATTCCTGATTATCCATATTCAACATTGTCATTTCAATCTGAATATTATACGGGACCTAATCCAGATACTTCAGTTCCTGGTTCACCCATGACGCCAATACCTTTTGCTTCGAAGCCAAGCTGGACGGGTGCAGGATTAGCCAATGGATTGCTTTACACTGTTAAGGTAACGGATATGAATAGCGGATGTTCAACCATTGTTAATGGCACTATACCTGATGGCCGACTCTATCCTGTTGTTGAGATTGCAGTTGATAATCCTTTAATCAATTGTGATCCAGCAAGACCTAACGGTCAACTATCGGCTACAGCCGATGGCTTGGTAGCAGGCTACACATATCAGTGGTATTCAGGAACATCAACGGCGGGAACACTTCTTCCGGCCTCAAAAATGAGTGATAATAAATTGATTGGTGTAGGATTTGTTGAAAGCCCAACGCTGGAGTTTACAGTTAAGGTTACTAACAGCACAACACAATGTTCGAGCGATAAAACTGGTCAGCTTACCGATGGCCGTCTTAATCCTCCAATACCTAATGCTCTTGTAATGCGTGACCTCACAAGCTGTACTGATAAAAATGGATGGGTAACAGCGAATGTTGGAGGACAGACACTTAATTATACATTTACATGGTATGATGGTAGTGCCGTAACCAATTCACCGGATTTTATTGGTATTGATTATTTTAATCGCGATTCCTTACAATATACAGTTACAGCAACGGATCAGATCACAGGTTGTGTTTCTGATGGTAAAACAGTAAAAGTAAACGACAGCAGGAAGACTCCTAAAATTTTGCTTTCCTCAGAACCTTCATACTGTGCAAATACCAATCGTAAGGGTACAGGTTCATTGTTGTTAACTGTTCTCAATGGAAATGAAGTAACATTAGATTCGACTACATGGTATGATGAAAATTCAAACACCCAGATTGGTATTGGTTCACAATTATATGATCTCTATCCAGGCAATTACAGAGCCGATGCTATATCAACAGAAGGTTGTACGGCTACAGGCACAGTTGAAATTATAACGGAAGTATTAGCCTATAATCTTGTAAGTGCTAACAATGATGGTAAGAATGATGGATGGATTATTGATTGCATTGATGCCTATCCGAATAACGTGGTTAAAATTTTTAATCGTGCGGGTATACTGGTGTATGAAGCAAGAGGATATAATAATGCAGAGGTTATGTTTAAAGGTGTAGGTGAAGAAGGTATCTACCTGGGAAGCAAAGCTCTTCCTGATGGAACCTATTTCTACATTATAGATAAGCATAACGGAACAAAACCAATTGTCGGCTACTTAGAACTTGTAAGATGATGCGCACTAAAATTATTATTCTCATCAGCGCTCTTTGTAGCGTGTTGGCGCAGGCTCAACAGCGCCCTTTGCAGTCGTTATATATGTTTGATCCATTGCTCATTAATCCGGCGTACGCAGGTAATCACGTACAGCTGAGTGCAACAGCGATCTATCGTAATCAATGGGTGAATTTACCAGGCGCACCAAAAACAATATCAGCTACAGTACACTCAGGTTTTCGAAATGCACGCTTCGGTCTTGGGATGATTTTTGGCAGTGATCAGATTGGTGTTCATAGCGACAACTCATTGTACCTGGCATATTCTTACAAAATACCGTTGAACAGATATAATGGCGCATCATTAGCGATGGGCTTGCAGGGAGGCTTTAATAATGTGCGGTCTGATTATTCAGTGCTCAATCCCAAAGATCCGGATCTATATGGCACAGTGACAAAGTTCAATCCTAATTTTGGTGCGGGCCTCTACTATCGGGATAAGACTTCGTATCTGGGTGTATCTGTTCCCTATATTCTGAATAATAAACTTATTGATACTTCTATTGGAACCGCGAGGCAATACCGATATTATTATGTTCATGCAGGAACGACCCGTGAGCTTAATAAAATTATTAAATTTAAACCCTCTGTATTATTTCGTATCCAGGATCGTGCACCATTAAGTTTTGATGTTAACGCCATGTGGGTATTTTATGATGTTGTTAGTATTGGTACATCATATCGATTAAAGGATTCATTTGTAGGTCTGTTTGAATTACAACTCAATACCAATTTCCATGTAGGCTACGCGTATGATATTACAACTTCGGCCTTGCGTCAGTATTCAAATGGAAGTCACGAGTTGATGATTAATTACAGAATCAAAATAAATAAAATACATAAGGGACTAGAATGTCCATCTTATTTTTAATGTCATGTCGAATTTAGCAGGATTCTTACTTGTACTTATTTTGATAATAATATTTGATTCAACGTTGTGGTAAGCCAATAGACTATTCACGGAAACTAATGACCAATCGCTAATGACTGATAACTATTCACGGATAACGATTAACTAATCACTTATTTAACTAATCACATACTTCTTAAACCAGCTCTCGATTGTCATTTGCAATACACCGAAGAAAGCTTCTTTAAAAATTCCAGGAGACATTTTGGATTCACCGCGGGTGCGGTCTGTAAAGATGATAGGTACTTCGGTAAGCTTGAAACCAAATTTCCAGGCAATGAATTTCATTTCAATCTGAAAGGCATAACCTACAAACTTAATCTCGTGTAACGGAATAGTTTCTAATACTTTTTTACGATAGCACACAAAGCCTGCCGTAGTATCGCGGATAGGCATGCCTGTAATAAGCCGCACATAACTGCTGGCGAAGTAGGAGAGAAGCACACGCCCGATAGGCCAGTTCACAACATTAACACCCGTAGCATAGCGTGAGCCGATAGATACATCACTTCCATTTTCGGAGCAACTGAGATATAAATTAACCAGGTCTTTGGGGTCGTGTGAGAAGTCGGCGTCCATCTCAAGAATAAATTCATATCCTTTTTCCATGGCCCAACGAAAGCCGGCAATGTAAGCAGTGCCTAGTCCTTGTTTTCCTGGTCTTTTAAGAATGTGAAGCTTTGTTGTTTGAGTGTTGTATCCAACCTGCAATTCTTCCACTATCTCTGCAGTTCCGTCGGGAGAATTGTCGTCTACAATCAACACGTGAAAATCTTTTGGCAACGCAAATACAGCATCAATAATTGCTTTGATGTTTTCTCGTTCTTTGTATGTAGGAATTATAACGACAGCGTTGCTCACAATTTTCCGGGTTAAAAACAAAACTATAAAAACTGACAGGTTAAACAATCATTAACTGAAACCGGGCAATAGATTTTCTTTTATGGTTATCTGAATATTAAAAAATCTTCATTTTTTTTGGCCTGAGGCTTGAAATGTATGTGTCTTGGAATTTACCGCAATAGCCCTTTAATTTATCTTTAACGAATACGCCCTTTTCAATGTTAGCGATTAGCACTAAATTTAAAACGAACAACAACTCCATTTCGCGCGCAGACTTAGACTATAGACACCAAAACTATGGCATGAGTTTGGGTAAGAAGTGATAAAAAACCAAAACATGAAAAACATTATTTTAATGGTAGCGCTGCTTTTCTGTGTAAAAGCGTTCTCCCAAACTTTTGAAGGCACCATCAAGTGGTCAATGAAGGCGGAGATTACCGACCCTAAACAAAAGGCTCAACTTGAGGCCGCTCAAAAACAAATGAGTGACCCTGCAACACAAGCCCGAATGAAAGAGATGCAGGCAAAGATGAACGATCCACAATTTAAAGCCATGATGGAGAGCAATCCTCAAATGAAGGCCCAGATGGATAAAATGATGGGCAGCATGGCTGGAGGTGATATGAGTTCAATGATACCGAAAGGATTAACAATAAAGATCAAAGGCAAAAATTCACTCACAAAAATGGATGGAGGAATGATGGCCAACACGGAGTTTCTTCATCAAGGAGATAAGGATCAATCCTACAGTATCGATCGTCAGAATAAAACATACTCTGTTATAAC
>DATCRE010000192.1:0-2519 GCA_036569145.1 Cyclobacteriaceae bacterium | reverse complement strand
GGTTGATGTTACACGAATACGAACCACATTGGATGGATCTGTAACATCAAACAACCTGAGATTAGATGCCGGATTTTGAATTTCTATATATGACTTGTCTGATGAATTTACGGCAAGCGTGTATAATTTTTCATTAAGACCGTCAGAACTAAAGCTCTGTGGAAAATTCAATTTGAAATAAGAGATACTAATTCTATCCGGTTGACCGCCCACTCCTGATGACGTAACTCTCACTGTCGTTTTACCTGATGAACTTACATCTGTCCACTCTAATGGAATTGAAACTTTGGAAGTTGTAAAACCAAAAAAATCAACGGTTGTTAACGTTCGTAGTGATGCAGCATCTGCTCCGACGGATATAACTGTTTCGTGACTTTCGAGATTACGCCCAATAATCAGCAATTCAAGTTGAGGTTTTCCATTGGTAGCATCACCGTGAATTATGTTTGATATGGTGTAATCCAGAAACGATCCTTGTCTTATTTCAAGACCAGACCATCCTTCAGTTTCATCAAAAAATGAATTGTGAATATAATCTCCATAGGCAGCTCCTGTCCAGTAGCCACCAT
The DNA here is from genome assembly GCA_036569145.1 of Cyclobacteriaceae bacterium. Classification (GTDB taxonomy): domain Bacteria; phylum Bacteroidota; class Bacteroidia; order Cytophagales; family Cyclobacteriaceae; genus DATCRE01. The sequence continues at coordinate 1,950 of DATCRE010000192.1, read as the reverse complement.
CGCTCAACACGGTAAGTAATTGCTCTGTGTGATAATTCTCCTTGGCAATGTTACCTACATTTATTTCAGTAGAGTAATACATTCTTGATCCCAATACCGGCAGTGGGTTAAAGGTTAAGAAATAGCTTGTTGTATCACTAAATAAGTTAAGGTATGGATGAGGCTGTAGCGTTGAAGGTTTGTAAAGCTCGGCATCCATAGTGCCATCATTTCGCTTACCATAAAACTCTATAAAGTCGGCAGCATCAAATTTGGCATCACTTTCTCCATCCACATAAATGGCTTGTTCAACACCTCGATGATAGAGTTGTAAACGTCTTGGATCAACGATGTCGACCGGAAAACCTGCGTTTTGAAGATTTGAATATGTGAGCCTGTAAATACCATCTTTTGCAACAGGTATTTTGTAATAGAATTGATTGAAATTAATCCACTCACTACCAACCTGAGCAAAAGTTTGGAGGGTTGTAAACGCTATACCAATAATTAAAATCCACCTCTTAAGCCCCAAAACCGTCATTTTTTAAATACTTGATTTGATAAAAGTAATGAAACCATTTGCGTCCGTCAAAAATGGATACCACCGTCTGCCAGGAAGTAAGTTTAAATGTCGGCACTGTCAAAAAATGAAGAAATCAATAAATTTTTATCTCTGAAAATCAACACGTTACATTAATTTAGAAAATAATATTCCATAGTACTTGGCCATACATAGTACTCTTTACCGTATTAATACCCAGATAGAATCTTTAATGATTTGGATGTATGAACCTTGAAAACACGCAAGTACAGATGAGAAAGGGAATATTAGAATACTGCATCCTCCATATTATATCGCGCGGTGAGGTTTATGCCTCTGATATGCTGGACGAACTTACCGCTGCGAAAATAATTGTTGTGGAGGGCACTTTATATCCCCTACTTACGCGATTAAAAAACGCAGAACTTTTAGAATACAAATGGGTAGAATCTAAGTCAGGCCCGCCACGCAAGTACTATACCTTAACCGATAAGGGAAGTAAATTTTTAAGAAGCCTGGCTGAAACATGGGATGAACTTATTCACTCCACCCAAATGATAACGTCTAAATCTAATGCTTAATCACTTCTGACTTTTTTAACAATCAATATGAAAAAGAATATCAGTATCAACATCAGCGGCATAATCTTCCATATCGAAGAAGACGGCTATGAAAACCTTCGCAAATATCTCGATTCAATTAATAAATACTTTTCGTCTTTTGAAGACAGCAGTGAAATCCTGGCTGATATTGAAAGCCGCATAGCCGAAATCTTTTTGTCAAAATTAAATGAAGGCAAGCAGGTTATTACGGCTGATGATGTTCACTCCCTAATTTCAACGATGGGTAGTGTAAATGACTTCAAAGCTGCAGAAGAACAGGAGTTTTCTCAACAGGAAAAATCATCGAAGCAATCTTCATCAGATCAAAAAAGTTATTCACCTCCAAAACAATTATTGCGCGATCAGAAGCGAAAAACACTGGGTGGTGTTTGCTCAGGTATCGGAAGTTATCTCAACGTAGATCCCGTGTGGATCAGGTTGATCTTTGCACTTCTTGCCTTTGTATATGGCATAACTATTATTGCTTACATCATCATGTGGATTGTTGTTCCCGGATCTTACGACCTGGAGGAACCACAGATAAGCAAGAAAATGTTTCGCGACTCAAGTCGAAAGGTATTAGGTGGCGTAGCCGGAGGATTAGCTGCTTACCTGGGAATTGATGTTGTTGCTGTACGTGTACTGTTTATAGCATTCATGTTTGCCGGTGGCTTAGGCTTTCTCATTTACATTGTGCTTTGGGTAGTACTACCCGAAGCCAAAACTCTTACTGATAAAATGCAAATGCAGGGTGAGCCTGTAACACTCTCGAACATTGAATCGAACTTAAAAAAAAATCAGAGCTTAGCTGGCAATGACAATGAAACA
>DATCRE010000191.1:0-6674 GCA_036569145.1 Cyclobacteriaceae bacterium | reverse complement strand
CTCGTGCGCTCCTCCACTGGAAGGGCCCAGTTTTGAGATCGTATAATCATAGCTATACCCAATGTTGATCGCATCTTTTGCGCCAAGTTGAGTGAATCCTAACAAGAACACAATAGATTCGTTGTTAACAAATCCATTAACGGGTTTAAACGGAATGCCTCTGTACCATGTACCAAGTACAATAGGTTCGAATGTAAAATAAAGTCCGACATCCATCTGATCGAACTGACCCTGATGACGATACTGAACTGCAGGTGCTATACTTCGCTCTGCATTTCTGGCACTCATGCCTTTACCCATAATAGAACCGGGTCTCATAAAATATTTAAACCCTCCATGAACCGAGAATTTTGTTGGTAATGGACTACGCTCACCTATAAGTGACTGATTGGGCCTCGTGAGGTGATCTGCTGCAACACCAAGCCATGCAACTTTTGTGAAGAACACACCTCCTGCTGAAATATCTAGAAATGTTTTGCTGCTAAATGTATTGAATGTCTCCGCTGTACTTTTATCTATTACGCCTGAGCTGTTAAACTGATCACCAAAGGTTAGCTTATCAAAATTTACATCTCTGTTAAAGATTGCACCTTGAAACCCAGGACGAAAACCCAGCTTCTTTGTTATCTTCATTTCATAAGAATACTGCAACGCCAAACTTATGGAACGCAACCCGGCAAGTCCTTCTCTGTCCCGCGTGAGTATGGCACCAATACCACTGTTTTTATCTTCAATGAAGTAATCGAAATAAACAGATGTTGTTGTAAAGTTGGCATCAATAGCGGGCCATTGATTACGGTAGTTGATACCGGCACGAGCCTGTCCGGTAGAACCGGCAAAGGCAGGATTCAGATATAATGGTGCAGCGTAAAACTGGGAGAACTGAGGGTCCTGAGCAGTTACCGTTACCTCACAAAGCAGCATTAATCCCAAGCAAATCAGGTATACCCTGTTCATCAATTTATGTAATGTTGAGTAGTTCAATCTGAGCAAATTAACGTTAATAAATGAAATTAAAGAAAGCCCAAATTCATTAGTTTATTTTTATTTTTTCAACCCAAGTCGTTAAAATGTTCACTAATGAGGTGAAGAGGCCAATTTCCTAACGTTATTTTCTGTCAAATTGTATATTTTTATTGAACTTGGGCGTTTTAGTTTTGATCGGTTACTGAATTCGAATTAAGTTGTTGATTACCATGATGCCACAGTACTCTAAAATTAAGTTCAAAGTTGTATTTCTTATCTTGTTTCTGACAGGAGCTGCTTCAGTCACAGCTCAAAACCTGGAACAAAACTGGTTCTTCGGAGCCAACAACGTTGGAGTTCAGTTTCAAAAGCCTAACTACAATGCAACTATTGTTTCCCGACCACTCATTACACCTTATGGCTTAGGTACTGGCGCTGTTGCATCTGATAAACTAACCGGCGATCTTCTTTTTTATACAGACGGTAATACTGTTTACGACAGGAATCACGCCGTTATGACTGGTGGAACTGGCTTGTTGGGTACTACATCCCGAAACCAGGTTGCTGCTATTTGTAAAATACCAAACGTATCATCAACCAGTAACAGCTATTATATATTTACCAACAATGCTGGCACAATTCAATATAGTGTTGTAGACATGACACTTGGACTTGGATTTCCTGCACCTGCCGTTGGACAAGTTACCAGTAAGAACACAAGTGTTCCGGGCTTACCTGCAGGCTTATCTGAAGCAATGATAGTTGTATCACATGCTAATGGTGAAGATTTCTGGCTCATCGTACATGATGTAGCCGGTAACTTTTACAGTGTATTGATCAACGCTGCCACTGGCTTTACCGTAAGTGCCCCTGCTACTGCTGGATTGATTCAAAATCCTGCTAACTTCTGTTATCACACTTCAAGCAATCAAATAGCTGTTTCTCCAAAAGAAATAAATAAAAACATCGAGATCGTTACGTTTGATAATGCTACTGGCACTTTTACACTGGCACAAACATTACCTAATTCATCCTTAGCAAGTCTTTCAGCTTCTGGTCAGGCAATTTACGATGCTGAATGGAGCAAGGACGGAGATTATTTATATGCCTCGGTGTTTGGTAATTCACCAACATATTCTGCACAGGTATTGCAATTCGATCTTGTAAATTCTTTAACTGATCCAACGTTGCTCCCTGCCCCTATTTCAACACCAGCGTTTACAGAAAGCTATGGTTTGCAAATGGCGCTTGATAGTAACATCTATCACCTATATAAAACAGGAGCGGTTATTAAAGTTGGAAAAATTCTCTTTACAGATAGCGTTGCCAGTAAAGTAATTTATCAGCCAACACCATTCAGTACAGTAGCTGATTTTAAGTCGATGCAGTTTCCATCATTCGCACCAAAAGACACTACGCTGGTTACACTTAGCTTTGTGCCCCGAGATACTTGTGCTACAAACTTCACTACTTTCTTTCCTACCGTTAAGCCTGTGGCCGACAGTCTTCGATGGGACTTTGGTGATGGATCAAATGCAACGGGTTGGAGCCCTGCCCACAAGTATGGAAGTGCTAACACTTACACTGTAAAGTTAGTATCCTTTCTAAATGGAGATTCTACCGTATTCACTCGCGATGTTACTATTAAACAGTTTAGTCTTAGCATCAACTTAACAAGTGATACCACAGCATGTCCTTCTGAACTTCCTTATCCAAAAACACCGGGAGCCACTGGCTGCACTTCTGGTTGCTTTCAGTTAACGGCCCAGGTAAGTGGAGGAACAGCTTCAGAAATTCAATGGTATGGTCCTGCAGGAAAAATGAATCAAACCCTTACACTTAGTCCTGATTCTCTTGGCTACTATGTATTAGTTGTTGGAGATGGAACAGGCTGCGAGGCTCATGCTTATTCAAACATAAAGGAGTATGGCCTGCAAGATCAGGAGAATGCCATCTGGACTTTTGGTGATCATGCGGGTATCGATTTTAATCCAGCCGTTCAACCCATACCAAAATCTCCGGTTGCTATTAACACCGCATTGGTTGATGCACCTGAAGGCTGTGCCGATGTATGTGATGAAAATGGTCAGATTATTATTTATACGGATGGCGTGAATCTTTATGATCGTGATAAGAATGATATAACGCCAACACCAAATCCTCCCGGACTTGGCGGCGATACAGGCTCAACACAATCTTCTTTAATCGTTAAATCGCCAGCTGATGCAACGCTGATTTATATTTTCACAACGCAGGCTATTGATAACGGTCTTAACGAAGTTAGATATTCATTGTTTGATGCTACAAAGTTTGATGCCACTCATCCTTATGGATCTGTTGTAATTTCTAATCAACTGTTATTTAGCAAAGCAACGGAGCGCCTTACTTCGGATGGAACGTGGTTATTAATTCATGAGTTTGGAAGCAATGCATTTCTGGCTTATAACCTGACTAATGGTATTGGAAATCCTGTAGTAACCAACATAGGTTCGATCCATTCATTTGACAATCTCGAAGGTGGTAAAGGATATATGAAATTTGGTCCCTCACCTCTTTTAGCTGTTCCGATTAACACACCCGGAGTTTCAAATGTGATTGAGCTCTTCGACTTTAATACCAACACAGGTACTCTTTCAAATTATCGTGTTGCTGATACGCAGGTGTCAACAGGCGACATCTATGGAATTGAATTCATGTCTAATAAACTGGTAGCGACAATTCACAACACTCCTACTTCTCAGATCGTTGAGTTTTTCATTGATTACAAAAAGAAACCCAAGTTACTTGCCCCTAATATTTCTGTAAATGCAGAGATTGGTGCCATTCAAACTGATCCACTTCAATCAACTACCTACATTGCTGTTAATGGAGCAAGTTCATTAGCCTCTATATCTATGGGTAGTGACACTACTTCAACAACAGGTACAACCTTTACCATGAAAGCTTCCCCTGCATTGCTTGGTGGAACAAGTAGCAACTTAGGTTTACCAAACGTGGTTAATAATCACTCAAACAATTTCCAAACGCCTACTATTAATGTTGCTGGTGTATGTTTCGGTTCAAAGACAGTTTTCACTGGTACAGGTACTGATGTTATTGATACGCTCACCTGGATTTTCGATGATGGAAGCTCTGAGGTAAGATTAAGCAGCGACACTACAGAGGTTTCAAGAACATTTACCACCACAGGAAAACATACGGTTATTCTGAAGATAACAAACCGATGCGTTGGACTGGTAAAACAATTCTCGCAAGATTTTATTATTAATCCATTGCCTCCTGATCCAACAGCAACAACATTCCTATGTGATACAAACGTTACACTGGATGCTAATCCTAGTAACACATCAGGTCTTACTTATCTATGGGTAACAACGGATACGACCCGAAAGATCAGCGTTAATCGAACGGGCGTGTTTGGTGTCCAGCTTACAAGTAGTGCAGGCTGTACAAGAAATGGTAATCTTACAGTTTCACCTGGACTACCATCACCATTTGATCTGGGTAGAGATTCTTCACTTTGTGCACAAACAGGAGCCACTAAAGTATTGACAACAAATATTAATATTCCTAATAGTAATGCCTGGACAAAGAATGGCGTGGCCTTTGGAAATACAACACAGGTAACAGCCGATCTTTCTACAGTGGGAACGTGGAAATATAAAGTGACCTTTACTTCACCGCTTTCAGGTTGTAAAACCAGCGACTCAGTTACATTCATTGTAAAGCAACCACCTGTATTATCATTGCCACTCACCTTTACAAATCCAACAACATGTAATAGCACCGACGGCAGCATATCAGCCAGGATTATAGCCCCGTCAGTATCAAGTGATGTTTTCTCTTATACGTTAACTCCGTCGGGAGCATCCGGTTCAATTCCGTATAACGCTTTGACATTACTTTCAAACACATTGGGAGCAGGAACATATACTGCTACCGTAACTGATAATATTAATAACTGTTCAGCCCCAGGTGTACAAACATTAACAGCTCCTGGCTCACCTGTAGTTACACCATCACAAGTAGGCACTTGCGATCCACTTAAACTTAGCTTCACAGCAACAGGACCAACGACAGGCACTTACCGGATTCTTAATAGCGCCACTGGCGCTGTTGTTGAAACAGGAAGCTTTACTTCATTCCCTGTTACATCTACAAATGCAATTCCTGCAGGAACATATATAGTTGAAGTTACAACTGTAACGTGTACAAGTTCTTCATCACCTTTCGCCATAGCACCTGCAGCACCATTGGTAATAAGCTTCGATAATTCAGCTATATGCTCAGGACAGTTAACAGCAAATGTTACACCTGCCTCTACCATTACGTATGATTGGTCTGGTTCAACTGCGGGAAGTTTACCAAACATGGCTATCAATGCGGCAACTGTAACTATTAACAATAGTTCTACTCCATGGACAATGGTTTTGAAGGTTACAAATGGAGGTGCTAACTGCCCTGCAACAGGAACTTTCTCAGCATTGGTAGATAACATCACTCCTGACTTTACAAATACAACCTGTACAGACCCTATTGTTCTTAGCGCCACACCAAAAGGATCAAGTTACATTTATGCCTGGATCATTAATGGCGGAGCTCCTCAAGCAGGGACTGATAATTTTAATGCTACCGTAAGTGCCAATTATCAGGTTACTGTACAAAGCTTTAATGGATGTCCTGCAAAAACCTCAAGTGCACATGCTATCGATCCAACTTTACTTGGTCCAATTACAGTACTGTTAGATAATGTTTCTCCTTGCAGAGGGACACCTTTTGATTTAACGGCTGTACCTAGTCGTACAACAGCAACAATGAGCTACACGTGGACACTCAACGGTTCAGCTATTGCCAATTCACAAGACAAGAATCCGTTGACAGGAAATACTAAAACCGGAACGTATGCCGTAACAGTATTTGACGGAACGTGTAGTGATAACGCAACGCTGGCTCTTGCAACTTTATTAGATCCAACGGAAGGTGCTTTAAAACCATCTGCTTTTATCTGCCCTGAAGGTGGTGAAGAATTAACACTCGATCCTGATCCGGATAACACGCGCGGCTTTATTGAATTTACCTGGTCAGTAGATGGTGTTGAACCTTCTGGTAACACAAATCAGACTTACGTTGCTACGAAGGGCGGAACTTATTCTGTTACACTAAAAAATATTTTAAACTGTATCAGTACAGACAAGACCATTGTAGTTGAAGAATGTGATCCTGATGTCAATGCTCCGAAGGCATTTAAGCCAAGCAGTTCTATTGCAGAAAATACTGACTTCTATGTGTTCCCTCGCTATGTTGATGAACAGGGCTTCCAGGTATTCATCTTTAATCGTTGGGGAGAAATGGTTTATCAATCCAATGATCTGTCATTTAAATGGAATGGTAATTTCAATAATTCAGGAGCAGCACTTCCTCCCGGAACATATTCATGGGTAGCGAAATACAAAAGCAAATACAGACCTCAGGATGGAGTTAAAGAAAAACATGGCGGCGTTGTTCTGCTGCGGTAGATCTTAAATCCAATAAGTAAAAACAAAAAACGTGTGTTCAAAAGACACACGTTTTTTGTTTACCGCTCATCCATAGCAGAGTATGCTCAACGTAATTTGAGCTAAAAAATACGCGCATTACAACCCTTGCACCGGTTAGTTTTTTCTAATATGCAGTAATCAAACCTACAACCGCATGAAAAGATTAACTAT
>DATCRE010000190.1:0-3273 GCA_036569145.1 Cyclobacteriaceae bacterium | reverse complement strand
TCAAACAACCGGGCAAAGGCGGTGGCCCCAGTTTGTTTGCATGGGAACTTAAAATGTTTTTAACAGAATTACCGGAGTGCCTGGCAGAAAGTAAAGATCAGTTGGAAACAATTAAAATGAATCTTGTAGCACTGGTTGATTCGGCTTCAACCGAATTTGGAGACTTCAAAGTACTCATCAGGCAAAAAGTTGATAACGATGCGACACAGGAAGAGGTAGATGCAGCGGTTTGTGAGGCGTTGGTGGAAAGCTTGAGTGAAATGGCTGCGGCTGCAAAAAAAGGCAGGCTTGTTGTTACGATTGATAATACGACAATGACAGATCAAAAAGTTTTCATCTATGCCGGTACGGATAAACAGGTAAAAATAAAATTCGAAATTTCAGATAATGCAGCCACAAAGGTACCCTATCAGCTGGCTGCTACAATCGAATCGTCTGGCAGCAAAATGAACTATCCTCAAACTGGCTATGATACACTACTATATAATCAGGAAAAAGAGATAGTATTGGATTCTATTCCACAGGGAAAATACTCAGTCGTTTGTAAAGCTGGAAAAAAGGAATACAAATTGAGTTTTATCATCAGGAAGCAAAAGCTGGAAATAACGAAAGAGCAATTGAAAAAGATATTCCCCAACACCAACGATGCCCGAATTAAGGAAGTGGTCGAGGCTATAAATGAGTATAGCTCAGCCTTTGACATCGGAACACCTGAACGCATGGCTCATTTTATTGGTCAAATTGGTGCCGAGACCGGCGGTTTAGTTAAGTTGAAGGAAAGTTTTCTGTACTCTCCGCGGGCGATTGCAAAGACTTTTGGCAGTACTCAATACAGTCATTTATTTGAGAACGCTGTGCTCGATTCCTCGACATATAAGTATAATTATAATCCAATAAACTTTGATGAAAATAAATGCGATGGAGATGAAATACCCCGCGGTAATACTGTCCTGCTATATAAAACCAGCAGCGAAATAAAAAATGCCTATGCGGCAATAAAAAGCGATACTCTGGAAGTGATCTTAAATAAAAAGACAACAAAAATTCCTGTTTACAAGAATAGAACGGATGTAACAAAAGACAATATCGAAAAAATGGTAAAAGATTCTGACTACAACAACGGCCTTCTAAGAGTTAAAAGCAAGTATATCCGGTCTTTAACACTTTTTGATGTGACATATGCATGTAGAATGGGCAACGACAATGTTGCATCAAAAGACGGCTCTACGTTCTTGGGAAAGGGCTTTATCCACATCACTGGAAAAGGCGGATATAAAGAAGTAAGTATTGAATGGAATATGCTTTATCCCAATGACAAGAAGGAGTTTCACGGAAGTGATATTAGTCTTTTAGAGACAGATGTTAAAATAGCTATAAAGGCTTCTATGATATACTGGAAGATTAAAAATCTTAATGAATATGCAGATACAGGAATCAATGAACCATCAATCGATGATGTCGGAAGAATAGTAAACGGTTCAGGAAAAGGTCTTCCTAATGGATATTCAGACAGAAGGAAGTATTCAAGACTGGCTTATAGTAATATAAAAAACTAATACATGAAGTTAATTAAAACGGCAACTGTTTTATCTCTGCTATTTGTGAATAGTGTAAGAGCACAAAATAATCAAATATCAAAGCTTGACTTAATGCAGGGAATTTGGGAGAACATAATGAATTCAGAATCTGAAAAAGCCTTTACAATTATTAGAGGCAACCAATCTTTAAGTTTTGTTTACAATAATAAAACGCAAGAACTTAACTTCCCTTTAAATGAAAGTATTGAAGGTTTTCAAAATTTTAGGGATTCTGACTCAATAAGCATTTCTTCAATAAAGAACGAAGGATCTTACTATACCATTGTGGATAAAAGATACGTAAATGCCAGTGGGTGGGTTCAAGCACCATTTTTTTTAACCCCTAATTACTTTGAATGTGATGGAGAATTAATGTCAATTAACGGTGGGCAGTTGGTCGAGTATAGCAAGATGAATGAATTACCCTTTGAGGCCCTTGACAAACTATTTAAACGGGGACGACTGGATAAAAGAGATTATATTAAAGAATATCTGAACCTAAGGGTGCTATCGGTAAGACCTTCAAAAGGCAAGGTATACTCAAGTCCTAATAAACAGAAAGAGGTATTCTTGAATCAGGATGATATAGTCATTGTCATTGAGGAAAATAATAAATGGGCTAAAATTAAATATAGCGAAGGTGAAGGATGGGTCAGGAAAGGCGATCTCAAGTAAACTGGTGGAACAGATTTCAATGACAAAAAAGTTTCGTATTAAGAGGGTAAAGACAATTTTACTTTTTGCTTTACTAATAGCTTGTCCAACTGCAAGGTCACAGAATAGCGAACGAAACAAAGTTGAATTAATGCAAGGTATCTGGGACTATACAATGAATACAGATACATCGAAATATTATAAAATAGTGAGCGGGAAAAATTGTTTATCTTTTTCCTATACGAGGGATAACAATGATTTAGAGTTTACACTGTTTGAAATGGTTATAGGTTTTCAGAATATAACTACCAAGTACGATGAAACAGAATTTATTCATGTTGATAGCTTAAAGGAGAGTGGTCTGTATTATACAGAGATCATTAATAAAAATTACATATCTGAAGGCACGATAGACGAGACATTCTGCATCATTGCATCTTATTTTGAGTGCAATGGTGAAGTTCTATCAATTAATGGAGGAAAATTATTTGAATTTGAGAAAGTAGAAGAATTACCATTTGAAGCACTTGGTAAATTATACAGACGTGGACTAATCGATGGGAGAAATTACATCAAGGATTACTTGAACTTAAAATTTCAATCAATCAAACCGTTGAAATGTGTATTGTATTCCGAACCTAATAAACCAATGAAGACACGACTGAATAGAAATAATATAGTTATTGTTATTGAGGAAAATGATAAATGGGTCAAAATTAAATATAGCGAAGGTGAAGGATGGGTCAGAAAAAGCGATCTCAGGTAAACTGATCAGAACAGATTTTTTCAATGGCAAAAATATTTCAATATTAGGATGGTAAAGACAATTTTACTTTTTGCCTTATTAATAGTTTGTCTAACTGTAAAATCACAGAATAGCGAACAACACAAAGTTGAGTTGATGCAAGGTATATGGGAGGGCATTATGAATTCCGATGCAGAATCGTTATACAAAATTGTTAAAGGCAATAAATCTCTTGGCATTGTATTTACAACCGCTTCTCAAGCATCGGATTTCTATTTAAATGAATCTATAGAAGGC
>DATCRE010000189.1:0-4552 GCA_036569145.1 Cyclobacteriaceae bacterium | reverse complement strand
AAAAAATGTATGTGATGTAGTCTATATAAACTACGATATGCAAGGCCTATTACAAAATCCCAATTGCTGGTGTGAGGTGCAACGATAAGAACATATTTTGGTAAATGATTATACGGATACAGTGCGGTAGTCTCCCACCCTTTTAACTTTAGAAATATTTTCCAGAATGTGCGAAACAAGAGATGTCATTCAAATAAAACACTTTTGAATTTCCTCGGATCACCAAGCGTCTGTGAGACGCCTTTACTAACCGCTATCAACGGCTGCTCATCGATGTGAACATCTACCTTGATTCTCGATTCGAACCGTTCTTTCAATCCTCGTAACAGCGCACCACCGCCTGTTACATAAATTCCATTTTCATAAATATCACCAGCAAGTTCTGGCGAACATGATTCTATAGTTTGAATAATGTTATACTCGATGGCATGAAAGAATTTATCCAGCACGCTTGCAATTTCTTTATAGCCAACACTTCTACTTACCGGAATACCATCTTGTATACTTTTGCCAATAACCTGAACTGGTGCTGGCGGAGATTGAATGTTATCCATAACAGCACCAACCTTAATCTTGATTTGCTCCGCTGTTTTTATACCGATGGCCATGCCATATTGTTTACGGAAATAATCCTGGATCGCTATATCAAAAGTATCGCCCGCTACTTTAACAGCATTAAAAGAAGCAATACCGGAAAGCGATATCACAACAATTTCAGTAATGCCACCGCCGATATCCACTACCATTTTACCATTAGGTTCAGCAATGTTCAGTCCCATTCCCAAAGCAGCCGCAAGCGGCTCATATACTAAATGCGTATGGCGTGCCTGAAACTGATCTAACGCCGAACGCAATGCTCTTCGTTCAACTTCTGTTGTAGCATAAGGAATGCCTGAGATAATATGATCATATCGTTTTATCATAGAAGTCTCTGGAAAAGCCTGTTGCAACATGGTGCGTATCATTTCACTTGCTGACTCAAAGTCTGCAATAACACCGCCACGCAAGGGCTTAACAGATTGTAACTCTTCATGTGTCTTTTCGAACATAGAGTAAGCTGAATCACCAACGGCTTTCACTTGTTTGGTATTCTTGTTGAATGCTATGTAAGATGGTTGTCTCATTACGATAGAATGTTGGTCATTAATCAACGTATTAGTGTTACCCAAATCCAACCCAAAACTTCTTTTCCTATAAAAGTTAAAATTGACCATCGCTCAAATATTTGATTCTGTTGAAAATCAAATATCGTAACTTATAAAAGCATAACAAATCCAAACCTCTATCAATATCATTATGACAACCAAATCACAAAAATCCAGAAGAGATTTCATTAAGAAAGCAGTGGGCACAGCATTTCTCTCAGGTGTTGCTCCTGCTATTTTAAAAGCTCAGCCACATAACATCATCGAGCTGGAGCATAAACCTATAGCATCAAAATATTCACCTAATGATCAGATAAACATCGCCGTCATTGGCATGGGCATCATGGGCTTTAGCAATCTTGAAACCACTGTTAAAGTACCCGGAACAAAACTGGTAGGCGTTTGTGATTTATATAATGGCAGACTTGATCACGCCAAAGAATTGTATGGTAACGACATCTTCACAACGAAAAATTATAAAGAGATTCTAGACCGAAAAGATGTTGATGCTGTGTTTATTGCTACCTCTGATCACTGGCATGATCACATCTCTATTGATGCCATGAACAAAGGCAAACATGTGTATTGCGAAAAACCTATGGTGCACAAACTCGAAGAAGGAGCTGAAGTTATTACCACACAAAAGAAGACAGGGAAAGTATTCCAGGTAGGAAGCCAGCGCGTAAGTTCTATCGCAACAGAAAAGGCAAAACAACTTTATGAGTCTGGTGTTATTGGCGAACTAATATTGGTTGAAACGTTTAATGACAGACACAGTGGCAATGGTGCATGGCAATATTCAATTCCTACTGATGCAAGCCCGGCAACAGTTGATTGGGATAACTTCTTAGGTGATGCACCCAAGGTAGCCTTTGATCCGGTTCGCTTTTTCAGATGGCGCAACTACCAGGACTATGGAACTGGTATTGCCGGCGATCTCTTCGTTCATCTGTTCTCAGGTGTCCACACTGTTTTAAGTTCAAAAGGACCAAACCGCATTTATGCTTCTGGTGGATTACGTTACTGGAAAGATGGTCGTGATACACCTGACATCATCACAAGCATACATGACTATCCTGCAACAGATAAACATCCGGCCTTTAACTTACAGATGCGTGTGAACTTTGCCGACGGTGGCGGCGGTGGCGAACTGTTAAGACTGGTCGGCACTGATGGTGTTATCACAATGGGTTGGGATTTTGTAAAGGTGCAACGCAATAAAACTTCAAAGGCTCCCGGCTATGGTGGATGGGATTCTTTCAATACCTTCACTCAAGCCCAGCAAAAAGAATATGAGAGCTGGTACAAGGCTCACTATCCTGTAGGAAAACCCGAGATGGTTGAACCTGAAACGGAATATCACACACCGAAAGGCTACAGCGCAAACCTGGATCATCACATGAATTTCTATGCAGGCATCCGCGAAGGGAAAACCATAAAAGAAGATGCCTTGTTCAGCATGCGCGCCGCAGGCCCCGCACTAGCCACCAACAAAAGTTATTTCGAAAAGAAGGTTATTAATTGGGATGCGGAGAATGCTAGGGTTATTTAGTTAAACGTTATCGGTTAGTAGTGAATAGTAACTAATCATTAGTTATCGATTCATAGTATATCAACGTTCAAAGTTCCAGGTTCAAGGTTAGCTGGCGCAAGCAACTTTGAACCTTGAACTGATAACGAATAACTAATAACGGATAACTTTTAACCATTAACCGATAACTGCGACGACGCCGGTGTAAACGGATAATCAAAGAGACCATGCTCCTTAATGGCTTCTTCAACTTTATGAGGCACAAATTTTTCCCAGCCCGGTTCACCTTTCCTGATCATGGCCAGCACGTTGTCTGAAATGATGTGAAGGTTCCTGGCATTGGCATCGTTGATGTCTTCCATCTTGTTGTTATCCATCAAATAACGGAAGAGATTTTTGAGATTATCGGGTAAGGTGTTCTCGAAATCTTTCAGTGTAAATAACTCATCAGAATCTTTTCTTGCTGCCGGATAAATGTAAAGTTTTACGTTAGATCCAAACAGGGATGCAAAGCACTCGAGAATACCACCGCGTGTATTTTCATAAGTCTTCTCATCGAAGATTTTTTGTAACGCATAAATGCCAAGGATGATTCCTATCGTCTTACCTTTTGTGAGCTTCGATAGATAATCTACCAGGCGGTAATATTCAAAGTAGTTTGATATCAATACATTCTGACCGAGTGAGCAGATTATATCAGCACGATATAAAAAGTCTTTTTCGTCAATGCTGCCGTCAGAACTTAAATCATTAAGTGTTAATTCAGTAACTGCAATAATTTTAGCACGATCAACATCGGGCTCCTGCTTAAAGTGTCTTCGTGATGTTAACATCATATCAACATTAACATGTGTTACAGGTCTGAATCTTCCGCGAAGCACAAGAACATTCTTCTTGTACAATTCATCCGAAGGCTGCATCACTTTGCCATCCGGACCAAACATAGCGGCTTTTGTCAAACCATTCTTAACCAGCTTCAACGCCATCAAACGATTATCAACATGCTTGAAGTCAGGCCCGGTGAGTTGAAACATATCAATCTCAATACGACGAGCTGTTAATCCATCCATTAACGACAGCAACATCTCTTCCGGATCGTTGATAAACATACAGGAATACAGCATGTTAACACCTACAATACCAAGAGCATACTGTTGTTGAAGCGGGTCATTATCATACAGCTTCACGTGAATGATACAGTCGTTGGGTTCAGTCTGCGGCTTTAGTTGAAACCGTAATCCTATCCATCCATGTCCCTGGTTGGTGCGTTCAAAATTCAGAATCTCAACAGTATCGGCAAAAGCAAAGAAACGAGTGGTTTCAATGCGGTGAGGTAAACGTTCGGGTAAGAGAACATATTCGTGATCCAGCATGCGCATGAGACGGTCTTCGCAGACATAACGCTCACAATACCCATAAATAGCATCACTGAATTTCATGTCATAAGCCGACATGGTTTTGGCAACTGTGCCTGAAGCGCCTCCTACTTTAAAGAAATTGGCTGCCACTTCCTGTCCCGCACCAATCTCAGCAAACGAACCATAAATAGCTTTGCTCAGGTTAATGCGTAAAGCTTTCTCTTGTGTTGTTAATTTTCTGAATTCTTCCATACCCTCAATCTGATGTTAAATTAAATGAAATCAACGATATGTAAACCACTTTTTAGTAATTAAGGTTTATTTAAGTTTTAGAGTTTTGTTAGTGAGTCATTCAAACGATAACGAATACGAAAAATCAAGGTCTTGAGTTTATACGCTTATCATTAGTTTTGTGAGCTAACAATTTTAGGAATGCGTAAAAAACTGGGTGAAAAGGAAGGCGAGCGTAAAAAATTCAAAGCGATCTTTAACAGGCTCGGCAAGAAAGTAAACTTCAA
>DATCRE010000188.1:0-9794 GCA_036569145.1 Cyclobacteriaceae bacterium | reverse complement strand
TCTATTGGCAATCACTGTTTGGGTACAACTTTTTTAGATGCTGGTTATCTCATCAACGAGCAATTATCAACAACCTTTGATGCTATCAGTAAACAGATAGAAGGCTTTTATTTTGGTCGTTTTGATTTACGTTGTAAAACGATAGAAGATCTTTATTCAGGCAACGTAAAGATCATGGAACTTAACGGTTGTGGTGCTGAACCTGCTCATATTTATCAGCCAGGATATTCTCTTCTCAAAGCCATTAAAGTGCTCTTCATACATTGGCGAAATATCTTTCTCATAGCACGCGAAAACCGAAAGCGGGGTTTTACTTTTACTAACATGAAAGACGGCTATAAATTTTACAAATCATTTAAGGAAGCTGTTCAATGATGATAGTGTTAACTTTTGCTGTCGCGTTTGTTGTAAGCTTTATCGGTTCCATTCCTCCGGCTACTATTAACTTAACCATTATTCAGCTTGGTCTCGAAAAGAAATTAGATCTGGCATTTCGATTAGCTTTAGGTGCAGCGCTAATGGAATATCCTTATGCATGGATAGCTGTAAAGTTTGAAGGCATGATTACATCTTCGCCAGTTGTTGTCGAAAATTTTCGTCTCATTGCTGCTGTTGTAATGACAACATTGGGGATTCTAAATTTATGGTCGGCTAATAAGCCATCAGCATTCACACAAAAATTTAATGATACCGGTTTTAGAAGAGGTGTGATCCTTGGAATTTTAAATCCATTAGCAATTCCGTTTTGGATCGGCGTTACTGCCTATTTAGAAAGTGAGCGCTGGATTGACATTTCCTCATTCATTGGATTGCAAAGTTACCTGGCAGGTATAACGATTGGAGGTTTTGTTATTCTAATTGTATTGGCTTATCTGGCTAAAAAAGTCATCTCAAATTTCGAGCACAATACATTTATAAAGAAAATTCCTGGTTATGCTTTGTTGATCTTGGGGGCTTATGCTTTCCTTCAATATTTAAACGTTTTTAGTTTCATTAGTTGAAAAGGAGAGAGTAGCTCTTTCAGCATTAACATCTAAAATTGCATTTGCTCCCTGACGCCAGGCGTGGTTTGGATTTTCATGTCCAACAGGAAAACCAAAAGCCACAGGATAATTATATTCATTCACAGCATTTAGAATTATCTGTTGAACACTCTCACCGAATGGTACGCTTGTGTCTTGCATGTTTGTGAAGTGACCTATAACTAATCCGGCTAATGATTTTAGTTTATCTCCACGTTTCAGTTGTGTTAACATCCGATCTATTTTGTAAAGATACTCTTCTACTTCTTCCAGGACTAAAATTTTTCCTGCAGTATCTGGCTCTGATGAAGTTCCCATAGCATCAACAATAAGTGAGAGGTTACCACCTATTGTCTCACCGCTTGCATAACCAATTCTGTTGATTGATTTTGTAAGCGCAACTAATTGATTATCTAAACCAAATAATAGATTACGTAAACTCTCTACAGAAGAAGGAGAATCTGAATCTGTAAAAAGTATGGGCATTGTACTATGAATGCTTTGATAGCCAAGACGCAAAAGTTTTAAATGGAAAGCTGTAATATCACTAAAGCCAACGATCCATTTGGGATATTGCTTTATTGCATCGTAATTGAGTTGATCTAAAATACGTGTTGACCCATATCCTCCACGCGCGCATACAATCGCCTTTACTTCTTTTGAATTAATCGCATGCTGAAAATCTTCAAGCCTTTGAACATCCGTTCCTGCCAGGTAAGAATGATCATCACTGAAAATATTGTTCGCAACCTGAACATGCAGGCCCCATTCTTCAAATATCTTAACTGAATTTTCAACAGCTATTCTATTTGTTTTTTTTCCTGGTGCTACAATTGAAATTGTATCTCCCTTTTTTAAATATGCGGGTGCAATCATATATGCAAAATAAAAAAGCCCTGCTTTATAAGACAGGGCTTTCATTTATACTTTTATATAGACTACTATTTAGGCTTTGTTGTCGTCGGTGTAGTTGTTGCAGGAGTTTCAGCAGGTTTCACTGGAGTTACACCTAGTTTCTTTAATACAAGATCAGATACATCAACTTTATCATCACCATAAAGAACTACATCTAGTCCACCAACCTGGTTGCTTAAAATTAGTGTGTAAGCATTTTCTTTGGCAACATCTTCAATTCCTTTACCAATTTTTTGATAAACAGGTGCCATTAATTGTTGTTGCTTGCTCTGAATTGAAGTTTGTGCATCTTGCTGAAGCTTCTCCAGGTTTTGTTGAAGTTGCTGTAATTCGCGTTCTGTATTTTCACGCACAGGAGCGAGCATGGTATTTATATTGTCCTGATAATCCTTTAATTTCTTTTGGAACTCAGCGTATTTAGAATCAACCTGGTTTTTAAGTTG
Source organism: Cyclobacteriaceae bacterium (assembly GCA_036569145.1). Lineage (GTDB taxonomy): Bacteria > Bacteroidota > Bacteroidia > Cytophagales > Cyclobacteriaceae > DATCRE01. The sequence continues at coordinate 7,414 of DATCRE010000188.1, read as the reverse complement.
AGTCTGAAGTGACTTCAGTTCTGTTTCAATTTGCTTCGATTCAGGAAGCTGGCTAAGTATATAGTCCGGATCGGCATAGCCTATTTTAGTAGTTGTTTGCGCGTATGTAGTTACAGCTGCGAAACCCAATACAAAAAGTAAAACAAGTTTTTTCATTACAGTTTATTCAATTTAGTTTTTAATCTTATCATTTGGATCTCCCAGACCAAGCTCTTCTAAAACAAAGTCGGTATAATCGTAACGAGGGTCTGTATAAATCATCACCAATTCCCCCGCCTTATCAAAAATAATTGCGAGGTTATTCTGCTTGGCAACTTTATCAGCAGCATCCCAAACTTTATCCTGAACAGGTTTTATTAATTCCTGTTTCTTCAAAAAGAACAAACCTCCAAAGCCAAATACTTTTTTCTGATATTCTTTAAGTTCAGCTTCCCTTTTTTGAATGGTCTCCATTCTCTCCTTCCTCATCTCGTCTGTTAATAACACCTGCTCGGCTTGCAAGGCACTGTACATGGCTTCTATTTTTTTAGCCATATCCTGAATTTCCTTCTCCCAGCCTTCAGAAAGTTGATTTATTTCGTCCTGAGCCTTTTTATAATCAGGCATTTTATTCAGAACATAATCTGTATCAACATATCCGAACCTCTGGGCGAATACAATATTCAGGCCGAAAGTGAAAAAAAATATTCCGAATAACCAAATTCTCATAGTTATCTGATTTGCTGACCAATCGTAAAATGGAATTGCGAACCACTAATTTTTCCGCCACTATTAGGTAAAGAGTCAAATCCATAAGCCCAATTCAATCCTATCAAACCAAATGCAGGCATAAAGATTCTCGCACCAACTCCAGCTGATTTATACATAACAAAAGGATTATAGTCTCTGTAATTATTCCAGTTATTACCAGCTTCTGTGAATACAAAACCGTAGATAGTTGCTGCATTACCCGTTGAAACGGGGTAACGAAGTTCCATACCAACCTTATCATAAGCAATACCCCCCTGAACTTTACCTCCTGTACTAACCTGACCATACTGGTCATAAAGTGGTGGTGTAACACGGTTGTCCTGGTAGCCTCTCAATCCAATGATATCCTGACCTAACAAGAAAGAGTTAAATCCACCAGCCAAACCTGAACCACCGAGGAAGAATCTTTCAAATGGACCAATGCCAGCTTTTTGAGTGTATGAGCCAATGAACCCAAAGTGGGCTTTTGCTTCTATAACCAGTTTCTTTTTCTTATCCAATGGTAAATAATATTTTGCATCGAACATCCACTTATGGTATTCGATCCATTTGAATTTCTCTTCACCAGTGGCTGTAGTATAATCTATGTTACGCCACAATGAATAAGGAGGTGTTGCATTTACACTCAATGATATGGTAGAACCTTCAGCCGGGTACATCGGGTTGTCGATACTATTTCTTGAAATCGTAGTATTCAAGGTTACACTATTAGCACTACCATTCGAAAAGCCCAAACCAGAACTCCAGTTATGAAGGAAGTACTTCATAAAAGAAATTGAGTTCGTGATTGTAAAATAATTATCAGGCCATTCCAACAATCGTCCAAGACCAACTGTTACACTGTGAACTTTTAGTGTTGGATTATTTGAACTGGCAAGGCTTGCGTTTCCGTAATTATATAATTGACGCTGAACAGAGCTGTTCAAGCTCACACTAAGAGAGTGCGGCTTGCGTCCTCCGAGCCACGGCTCTGTAAATGAAAGACTATAACTTTGATAAGATCGCCCGTTTGCCTGCGCGCGAATAGACATTTTCTGACCGTCACCACCGGGTAGGGGTTTCCAGTTTTTAAGATGTGGAATATTACGTACTGAAAAGTTATTAAAGCTCAAGCCCAGAGTTCCAACGAATCCATAATATCCACCCCATCCACCAGACAATTCAATCTGATCATTAGATTGTTCTTCTACTGCCCAATTAATATCAACTGTTCCATTGGCTGGATTTGGCATCATATTCTGACTTACTTTCTGCGGACTGAAATAACCAAGCTGTCCTAATTTCTGTTGCGTACGAATGATGTCAGAACGTCTGAATTTCTGACCAGGAATAGTACTTAATTCTCGGATAATTACATGGTCACTTGTACGTTCATTACCACTAACTGTAACTTGATTAATGGTAGCTTGTTCTCCTTCTGTAACGCGCATTTCAACATCAATTGAATCGCCACTAACAGCAACCTCTACAGGGTTGATATGGAAAAACAAATAACCATCGTCCATGTATAACCCGCTTATGTCAAGTCCTTTTGGATTGAACTGTAATTTCTTATCGATATTGTCTTTGTTGTATACATCTCCCTTTTTGATTCCCAGCACCGAATTCAAAGTCTTATCGGTGTATACATAGTTGCCAGTCCAGTATATATTACGGAAGTAGTACTTGGGACCTTCTGATATTTTAAAATCAATGTTGATGGAGTTATCATTATAACGATAAATGCTATCGCTTACTATTTCAGCATCACGATAGCCTTTTGAGTTATAAAAGTCTATGAGAAGCTTCTTGTCTTCGTCATAGTCTGTTTTTATAAATTTTGACGCAGCGAAAATATTAAGCTTAACATTGTCATTGATGAATTCTTTAGTCTCTCTCCAGGTTACATCGTGAGTAGATGTGAAAAATTCTTTTGGTTTAATCGTAAACAACTCTGTGAGTAATGTTCTATGCAAAGTGAAGCGGGGACGTTCTTTTGTCTTTTTAAATTTCTTCCTCAGCATGGCGTCAGCCAACTCCTCATTACCTTCAAAGTAAATTCTGTTAATCTTAACTTTTGATTTTGGATTAACAGCAATTTTGAGTTTTAAACCATCCTGATGTAGCGTATCTTTTTCCTGAGTAATTTTAACTTCGGTATTCAGAAAACCCTTCTTTACAAAATACTTCTTTACTGCGAGTTGAGTATTCCTGATCATGGCATCGGTAACAATCTTTCCACGGATGAGCTTCAACTCATCCTTTAAACCAGACTCTTTAGACTTGTTTATACCTGTAAAATAAAAAGAAGTTAGTCGCGGTCGTTCTGCTAAAATTATTGTGAGGTAAACGTTGGTGCCTTCAATCTTAGAGACTTTAATAGTTACATCGCCAACAAGTCCATGCTTCCACATTTTACGAATAGCACCTGATATTCCGTCGCCAGGAATTTTTACCTTATCACCAACTCGAAGACCTGTTAATGAGATCATGGCATTCTTATCCAGGATGTTTAAACCTGTAACTTCTATACCGGCAATGGTGTATTCAGCAGGATTTGCATAATTCAATGAGCTTTCTCCACCCACTACGGTATTCGTTCTGCTTTTTCTGAACTGAGCCCAAGAGTCTACTGCAACAAATAGAAAAACTGTAATTAATAAAAATTTCCGCATCAACTTACCGGGTTCAATTGTTCACTTGTTTTTCCAAATCTGCGTTCTCGTTTCTGATATGCATAAATGGCTTCATATAAATGCTCCTTCCTAAAATCTGGCCATAGCGTGGGCGTGATGAAAAATTCAGTATACGCTATCTGCCATAACAAGAAATTGCTAACCCTCATCTCACCACTCGTTCTGATAAGCAATTCTGGATCTGGGATGCCAGAAGTCTGTAAATAGTTTTCAAATAGTTTCTCAGAAATTTCTGATGCCTTGATTTTATTGCTTTGAATATCGGCTGTCAATGCTTTTATGCCTTCAACTATTTCCCAACGACCACTATAGCTTAGTGCTAAAATCAATGTAAGACCTTTATTATTCTTGGTCTTATCCATCGCCCAAACCAGGTTTTTTTGACAATCGCCAGGTAGATGTGCGGTATTTCCAATTGTAATAAGCCTTACATTATTATCCATCAAGGTCTTGATTTCCTGTTTGATGGTACTCACGAGTAACTCCATCAAACCATCTACCTCTTCTTTAGGCCGGGACCAGTTTTCAGTTGAGAAGGCATAGAGTGTAAGATACTTTATACCCAATTCGCCACAACTTTCAGTCACATCCTTTACTGCCTGAATGGCGTTGCGATGGCCAAAAATGCGCATGGCTCCTTTCTTCTTAGCCCAACGTCCATTACCATCCATGATAACGGCAATATGGCTGGGTAAATTATTAAGGTCTATATGTTCTTTTGAAATCGACACAAGGGCTCAAAATTAATTTTTTTATTCGAATGCCCTCAGACAAGGCTTGTTAATTCTACTTATTTATAGGGGCTAGTAGGACATGGAATGGTATAAAAAGTTCTGGTTAAGGTGATTCCTAAAAAATAATAAGCGTCTTTATCGAAAGCATTACCATAATTGTAGCTCTTTTTTCTGGCATCGATACTTGACAGGTTATCTAAATAGTCAAAAAATGTTTTACGCATTCCAAATTCAAGGGAAACATACCATTTAGGGTTCAACACATATTTCATACCTAAACCAAATGGGATGCAGCTTTGTACATTACTATACTCTGCCTTACCCTTATCGGCCACGCCCGACATGGCAAAAATGCCAAGACCTGCAAACATATAAGGAGTAAAGCGCCTCATCTGCTTATCATCACGCCAGTTCAAGAAATGATATTCAAAAGCACCTGAAACTTCTAAAATAAAAATATTAAACGATGGGTGAGTTGTGAAGGGCTGTCTGCGATCTGTAGCGCCAAGTTTGCCGCCTGTAAATGATGTTCTAAAGCTTATGATTTTGCTGAGGTTGCTTCTGTAAATAAGCGTAGCCGCTGGTTTAGAATTTCTAAAATCATACGTTCTGGCGAGGTCGCCGGTGTAATTAAAGGTACCTAATCCAAAGCCAATTTCAGAACGCTGACCATACGCCGAACTAATTATGGAACCTAAAATAATTAACAGTAAGATGCCTCTTGCCTGAAAACGCATTATCTGAATTTTGCACGGTGGAAAGTTTTGCCGATGATGTAAGTTGCTTTAATAGTTGTCACCATATAGATGTCTCTATTATTATCACGTCCCCTCCAATTTTCTTTAGACTCACTTCCATACCCTTGTAATACATTATATGTTTTGCCATCTACTCCTACATATGAATAAGTAGGGCTTACAACTTCATTCGACCTATAAGACATTGCTTTGGCTAGCTCATTATTTCCAAAGACACCAAGGTCAACATAATTTTTACTCACATCATCAATGTAATCCGTAAAAGTATAGCGGAAACCAATTTCAGCTGAAAAATCTATAACCTCATTAAATCTATAACGCGCTCCAATACCAAATGGTATAGCAGGTTGAATTTTATGATATTTTTTTATCCCATAATTCACATCGCCTTTTTTCAGGTTATGACCTTGCCCCTCGGTACCTAATGGTTGAAGCTCAACCCATTTACCATGATTAGGAAATTTTGTAACGCCATCAAGTTCGTATTCAGGAACCTGGCCTTTAGGATTATTAGTAAAAAGAGCAACACCAATAAAGGCATAAGGTGTCCATTTTACCCTGCTAATGTAAGTTGAGTTGTTATCAAACAAATCAAAAGTTGCCACTACTGATAATTCCTTGATCCTGTTTCTAAAGGAGAGATTACGGTCATACCTGAACACTCCATTTTCAGCGTCACCTTTATTTGCAGATGCTTTGTCAGAACCTTTTAAAGTTCCGTACATAAACATACCTGTTAAAGTATAGCGTGGTCCGAAACGATGAGAAAACGAAATACCTAATGCCGGCCTTGTAAATGAAATATCGGTGCTGAAGCGACTTGGGCGCGGAGCCAAGTCTCCATAATAATTTAATGCACTAACGTTAAAGCCAATGGCATTATAACGTTTCTCTTTACTGAACCACGACTTCCTCCCTCGATAACTTGAAATCCGTTTGTTGTTTCGTTTAATACTTCTCCTGTTCATTTGGCCATACAGATCAACACTCCCAAACAACAGCACTACAGCCAATACCAAGTAAATAAGTCTTCTCATTTCCATTTGAAATAAGTGGTTAAAAATCAGTGAACTACAAATGTAGCAAATTTAATTTCGAATATCGAGACCCCAATTTAGCTTTTGCCTCAACGTTTTGAAATAATTATGACCTTCTAATTGAATTAAGTTAACTTTAAAATCAGCTTTCTTAATTACCAACTTAACTGAATTGTCGACAGTGGCTGTTCTTGAATCAAGTGAGACAAGAAATTTCTTACTTCTTCCTTCTACTTCAAACGATATTTCAGAAGAATCTGAAACGACAATTGGTCTTACTGTTAGATTATGAGGGCTTACTGGAGTGATTACAAAATTTCCTGATCGGGGAAATATTAATGGCCCTCCACAGCTAAGTGAATAGCCTGTTGAACCCGTAGGCGATGAAACAATTATACCATCTGCCCAATATGAATTTAAAAACTCCCCGTCAATGTAGGTATGAATAGTAATCATAGATGAGGTGTCTTTTTTTACGAGCGTAAAATCATTCAAAGCAAAATTAAGTTTACCAAAAATCTCTTTGTTTGACTTCAGACTCAAAACAGCTCGCTTGTCCAGAACATAATTACTCTTTAATACTTCAATTAAAGCTTGTTCTGTTTCGTCTCGGTTTATTGTCGCCAAAAAACCAAGTCGGCCTGTATTAATACCTAGAATTGGGGTCTCTGTTTTTCCGATATGAGTGATTGATTCGAGCAAGGTTCCATCCCCACCAACACTAATAAGACACTTTAAATTTTTAAGATTTTCTTCTGGATGATAAACCTTGAATTTAAACTTCTTAAAATTAGAACCTTTTAGAAATTTGCTGAAGGGTGCCGATACATAAACTTGTGCTCCATGAGAATGGAGTACAGAAAAAATTTTTTCAATAAATGGTGCTGACTGGCGGTTGAATTCTTTTCCGTGAACACCAATTTTCATACTGACAATTTTAATTTTTATAGTGTAGTTTTTCCCAACGTACTTTAAAGGTACGAAGGGTAGTTCAATCTAAAAAAATTAAATTCAGGACAGTAAGGTTATCAAATATCAAGATAACGTAAAAGCATATCGATACGCTCTTTCTCGTCGCCCACGGGTCGCGATTCCTGATATCGGCCAATAACTCTGTAGCCAAATCTCTCCAGTGTTGCTACTATTCTGGACAGGTCGAGTTGGTTAATTTTTAAGGTAAGTCTAATCTTACCATTGTCTAGTGGATCCTCCTTAAGAATGCTGCTTAATATTTTGGCGTGGTTCTCTTCTATCAGACGACTTATTTCTGCCAGTGAATAATCTATATGATTCATGGACAGAACCAAAATTCCGCCAGGTAATTGAACTGCGGCAGTTTGTGCAAAGGATGTGAGAGTGTCTTGTACAGTAATTACACCACAATAACTTTCATCTTCATTTAGTACTGCCACCATGGGAAGTTTATTGTCAGTGGCAACTTTTAAAATATCATAAAAGTG
>DATCRE010000187.1:0-8601 GCA_036569145.1 Cyclobacteriaceae bacterium | reverse complement strand
GGCATGGCCCGTAACGCGATACCTGATACGGTAATAAGTATTGAACTTTATAATCTATGAAATCATTTTCGTGGTGAGTAAAATCTATACCTGCCGATGCTGTTACGTTTTGAAATATAGTTTGTTTTGTCTTCATCACGTTTTCATGCACTGGCACTATTGCATCTTTACTATTCAGAACCAGGCTTGTATCACCTGGTAAATTTTTAAGTAAAGTAGTTTTTCCGTTGGGCCATTCAACTTTGATTTCTTTTATGGTCTTGTTATTTCCTAATCCAAAATTTAACACGGGAGTAACAGATGATTGGAACCCGCGAGAAAGAAATAACTCCTGCATCTGCTGAGCGTTCTCAGTCTTCACCCAAACTTTAGAGCCGATGGCTAATGGATTTATATTATCACCATGAAGTGAAATTTTTAAGTGACTGTTATTTTTATTTGAATTGTTTCGATAGATAAAAGCTTGCTGATTGATGTTGTTCATGACGATATCAAGATCGCCGTCATTATCTAAATCGGCATAGGTAGCACCATTTGAAATAGATTTTTCTGCTAATCCCCACGATGCAGTTTTATTTTCAAATGTGAGATCGCCGCTGTTTTTAAAAATATAGTTTGTTATTCGGGTTGAAGGAAGTTCTTTAACGATCTTAAGAAGATCACCAGGTTTGTTATTCTTTACGTTGTCGCCATACTTGTATTTTACAAAATCCAGGTTAGTGAAATCACGCAGAAAACCATTGGTAATTAAAATGTCTTTTTGTCCATCATTATCGAAGTCAGCAAATAAAGGACTCCAGCTCCAATCTGTGTTTGATACTCCGGCGAGTTGCCCTACTTCGCTAAATACAGGTATACTGTCGGATTGATTGCCTAAATTTAATTGAAGTGTGTTACGCATGTTCTGATGATGATAGCCACTATCACGAAGTAAATTGTATCTGTCGTAATCATCAGGTCCTTTCAAGATCTTCTGCCGATAGTTATCCTCCGGAAGCATATCAACTACCATTACATCGGGTAAGCCATCATTATTATAATCAGCCACATCACTTCCCATTCCATTGCGCGAAATGTGTCTGAAGGATTGCTTTAATACTTCCTTAAATGTTCCGTTATGCTGATTGAGATAGAAAAAATCTTGTTCTTCATAATCATTTGTTACATAAATGTCGGGCCAGCTATCTTCATTCAGGTCACTGACAGAAATGCCCAAACCAAAATTTACACCGCTGCCATGTATGCCGGCTTGTTCACTCACATCTGTAAATTTTCCTGCATCATTACGATACAACCTGTTGCCATAGTGCGGGTGGCGAAGTGAACGCAACTTGCGTGTGTTGAAAAAAGGATTGTAGGTTAGTCGTGCATGGTTTAGCAGAAACATGTCGAGATCACCATCTTTATCATAATCAAAAAAAGAAGCTTGCGTAGAGAATGTTCCGCAGGCATCTAAATTATAAGCAGAAGCTTCTTCTTTGAATTGAGGATTGTTACCGCCCTGGTTAATGTATAGTTCATTGCAATGCTCTTGTTCATTGCCGGGGCCAGAGGTGCTAATGTATATATCTAATAGTCCATCGGCATTAACATCAGCAAGCGCTACTCCGGTTTTCCAGGGTGCTTTTCCTTTAACACCAGCAGAGGTTGTAATGTCTTCAAAGGTAAAGTTGCCTTTGTTTAAATAAAGTTTGTTGTCAACGGCATTGCCCGTAAAAAAGAGATCAATGAATCCATCGTTGTTAAAATCACCTGCTGCTACTCCACCACCGTTGTATAAATATTCGTAAGTTAAAATATTGAGATTGTCGTTCTCTTCAACCGTGTTTGTAAAATCTATGCCTGTCTCTGAAGGTTTCAGAAGTGTGAATAGTGTTTCTTTTTTTTCTTCACAACTTATCAGAAAAAGTAATGTCACGAAGATGTATCTCGCCGATGATAAAACATACTTACCTCCTGATAAAAAATATCTTCTTAACATTATTGACTTATTAAAAAATAATGAGTCTGTCCCAAAGAACAGACTCATTATAATTATTTTATGAATTAATACTGGGGACTTTGCTGTAACAATCCACCTGATGATTGAATTTCTGCTCTTGGAATAGGCAACCAGTAATGCTTCTCTGCAAACAGTCTTCCATCTAAAGCCACCTTGCGTGTATAGGTAAGATTATTTGAAGCATCTTTTGTAATGGAGATACCATACGCTGGAACGTTTTCAGTGTCCATCGCGATTTTCCAACGACGCACATCATAGAAGCGATGTTCTTCAAACGCTAACTCCACCTGACGTTCGTTTCTTATACGCAAACGCATTTCGTCTTGCGAAAGTCCAGCAGGAAGATTAGGCATACCGGCACGTTGACGAATCATGTTGATGGCTGAGTATACGCTGGCGTCAGGACCTGATGCTTCATTTTGTGCTTCTGCATAATTCAAAAGTACTTCAGCATAACGCATATAAATCCACGGTTGAGTTCCGGCAACATCCCACGGGTTGTCTATAGGAAGATTTGTATCTATAAATTTATAGAGATAGTAACCTGTCTTGGAAGTGTTCCAGTTGTCGCGACCATCCTTGCTGTCTTTTCCACCTGGAGTAAAAGTTTCAATCTCACGACCTCTGTATTCTGCACCATTGTAAAGTATGGTAGCGTAGAAACGTGGATCGCGATCTACATAAGGAGCTTGTGCATGAGTTGCGTTATTCCAATCAAATGGAACAGCCGTGTTAGCATCAACTTTTACTTCATACGCATCTACAAGGTTTTGCAGCGGAGAGTTTCCAGCCCAGCCACCGTAACCATTGGGTGCGTTTGAAATTTCAAGACATACGTGTCTTGCACCTTTCACATAAAGTCTTTCGAAAATGATCTCACTGCTTGAAGGTGTTAAGAATAATGTACGATAATCAGGATTCAATGAATAGTTAAGATTCATAACAACCTGCGCCGCATCAGCTGCTGCTTGCCATGTACCGGCGTTATAGAGCGGACTTGCAGCGTACAACAGCAAGCGTGCTTTCAATGCTAACGCTGCACCTTTGGTAGCACGTCCTAATTGCCATCCTGTATCATTTTGAGAAGGAAGGTCAGCAGCAGCCTCGTCAAGCTGTGCGGTAATGTATTGCATACCATCTGCGATAGAAGATTTCTGAAAAACAGCAGGATCAGAAAAATCATCGCTAAGTTGATAAACCTTGTCACCAATAAGAACGATCTGCCCAAAATTGCGGATCAAATCATGATAACGAAATGCACGAATGAACTTTATCTCTGCAGCTAGAAGCTTTTTGCGACTATCGCTCATTTGTACATCGTTGATTTTACTCAACGCATAGTTACATTCTCTGATGCTGCGATAGCTTCGCCCCCATATCGTTCCTGTTATACCGGTGTTTTCTGGTGCAAGCTGACCGCGCTGAACCAGCCAGCTGTTATCATCGCTGTTGTAAATAGACTCGTCCGTTATGGATGCCCACAGCGCATATTCAAAGCCTCGTCCAAATCCTGGGTTTGTTCCTTCAGCTTCTTTATCCTGAAGCTTGATGCCCATGTATCGGTTGATAACGAAATCTTCAAAGAGTGAAGAGTCTGCCGTAATAGCATCATCAGATATAACATTGGTAGTCTTAACATCCAATAGATTATCATTACAGCCTGTCATCAATCCACCTACGCTGATGGATGTGAGTATTATTATATGTTTGAATTTTATTTTCATAGTCTGACTTATTTGTTTGATTAAATCCACAAAACGTTTTTAAAGCTGCACGTTAACACCCAGATTTATTATTCTTTGTTGTGGATAGAACTGTGCGCTCTCGCTGCTGCCTTCCGGATCATAGTTTTTCACTTTAGAAATGGTGAAGAGGTTGAAAGCATTAGCATACACGCGAACTCCGGCTAAGTGTAGTTTAGAAACAACAGGTGCCGGAATGTTATAACCAATAGCAATGTTTTTCAGGCGTAGAAAAGAGGCATTATTTAACCAGAAGTTGTTTTTATAAGTGCCGCCGCTGTAAGCAGATGATGCTCTGGTATCAACTCTGGGGTATGTGCCATTCGGGTTTGTTGGGCTCCATCTGTTATCTGCCCAGGTGCTATAAAAATTTCCAATGGAACCAGACTCAGACAAAACATATTGACTTACTCTTGACTGTCCGGCAAAGAGAAGTGAAATATCAAAATGTTTCCACCCACCATTAAGAGTTGCACCATAGGTAATCTGTGGTAAGTTGCCATATTTTGTTCGCACCTGATCATCAGCTGTCATCTGTCCGTCGTGGTTATAATCAGCATAGATAAGGTCACCTAGTTTTGCATTTGCAAAATGGGGATGAGAATCAAGATCTTCTTGCGTTCTGAATATACCAACAGCCTGGTACAATAAATATGTATTTAAAGGACGACCAGTTTTGCGCTGATAATCTAACGTACCAGAAGCCTCATCCATAAATACAACTTTACTGCGGGCATATGTTATGTTTCCTGAAACGCCATACCAGAAATCACCCTGACGATTGTTGTAACCAACGGTTGCTTCAATACCGTTGCTGCTCACTTTACCAATATTTTCACTTGGTACCAGCGAACTACTGCTTCCATAAGGGTTCACAATTCCTGATATTGCTGGTATCGAAGCATTTCTTGTTGTAAGAATATTGCTTCGTGTCTGTTTGAAATAAATAAATTCCAATGAGAATTTTTTAAGGAACGTTGCGTTTATAGCTACATCGGTTTTCTTAGCAACCTCCCAGTGAATCTTTTGATTTTCCAGCTTTGTTAAATCAATACCGGAATGTTTATCGCTTCCAATAACATATGTTGAATTACTTAATGTGTAGTTATTGAAATACTGGAACGGACGAACGTTATCATTACCCAATGTACCATATGATGCTCTTATCTTCAGATCATCAATAAATGATATGTTGTCATCAAACCAGCCTTCTTCTGAAATTCTCCAACCAGCAGAAACCGCAGGAAAATAACCATATTGCTTGCCTGATGGAAACGTTGAAGATCCATCAACACGCAACTGCACTTCAGCCAGGTATTTTTCTTTAAAGTTATAAGTAGCACGACCTATGTAACTTCTTCTGTTATAGTTATAGCTGGTTCCGTTATTGTCCTTATCAGTAGAAGCTGATCCACCTTGCGATAATTCTGGCGTTTCAACGGTAGGGAAATTAATTCTTGAAGCACCTAATGTATCGGCATGTCTCTTACTTTGCTCATACGCCACAAATGCATTTACATGATGACTGCCCAATTGTCTGTCGTAATTCAGCTTGAGGTTTTCTGTAATCATCGTACCATTCTGACTAGACTCTGTAAGTTTTGCTTTTCCTGCTGACCCTCCTGTTAGAACAGGGTTATAGGTATCAGATGCACTGCTATAGCTATAAAGCAGGTAAGGCTTTGCAAATGCTTTAGAGAAGTTCCATGTTTTATCAACAGCATAAAATCCATCAACAGAAAGACCTTTTATCTGATCAATAGCATAGCTTGCTTTTAAAATGCCATTGAATATTTGTGTAGGACTAACATTCGTTCCTCCAATAGAAGTAGTCATGATGGCAGGGTTGTTATTTTCTATACCTGTAGTAGGTAATCCGTTAGGATAAAATGCAGCTGCTGTTGGATATGCTCTGTAGATAGATCTGAAAATATCGCCTGCGCCAGCGATTGGATATTTTCTATCTTCCTGTCTGCCAGAAAGCATAAGGCTTACTTTAAAGTTCTTTGTAATGTTGGCATCTATATTAGAGCGGAAATTGACCTGGTTATACTTTGTTGCACCATGTTTGTATATACCATCCTGATATATTTTTCCAAGCGAGACATAATATTTAACATCTTCTGATCCACCCGTGATAGACAGGTTGTGTTGATTTTGCAACGTCATCTTCTTTAGCGTAGCAGAAGCCCAATTGGTATTAGGGTAATTGAGTGGATCGGATCCGTCTTTGAATTTTTGAATTTCCTCAGTGGTATAATGCTGATTCATTCCACCAGCCGGGTTATTATAGTAGTCTATCTCGTTCTGTATAGTGGCGAACGTTGCAGCATCGGCCATGTTAGGAACTCGCGTAGGACTTGAGAAGCCCTGGTTAAAGCTGTAAGAAATATTTGGTTTCCCTGTCTTACCTTTTTTCGTTGTAACAAGAATTACACCGTTCGCAGCACGGCTTCCATAAACTGCTGCTGATGCATCTTTCAAAACAGAAATGCTCTCGATGTCATTTGGGTTTAATCTTTCTAAACCACCAAGCTGTCCGGGTATACCATCAATAACAACGAGCACATCATTGTTTCCCATAGTAGCAAGACCACGAATGGTATAACTACTTCCATCATAACCAGGTTCACCACCACGGTTGTTTGCCATGATACCGGAAAAGCGTCCTGCAAAAGAATTTGATAAATTGGCTTGAGGACTCTTCACCAAATCAGCACCTTTCACTTGTGAGATTGATCCGGTTAATGTTTCTTTCTTTTGTTCGCCGTAACCAACAACAACAATTTCAGAAAGGGTTTCAATATCAGCCGCTAACTGAACGTCAATATTAGTTTGAGTGCCAACGGCTACTTCCTGGGTTTTATAACCGATAAAAGAGAAAATAAGAACGGCATCTTTGCCTGGAACACTAAGACTAAATTTTCCCTCAGCATCTGATGTAGTTCCGATGGTTGTGCCTTTTAAAATAATGTTAACGCCAGGCAAACCTTGCCCATCATCTTTAGAAAGAACCTTACCTTGAATAACGTTCCCCGATTGTGCCAGAAGCAAGCTGCAATTCAGCAGCGAAACCATGACCATTAAGCCCATGGTTTTCCGATTAATCTTTGTTAGTAAATACTTTAGCATAAGTTGTGTATTAGGTTTAGATAAACTTGCGCTGTTCACTTCCAGCTAGGTCTAAAAGCAGAACAAACGTTACCAAATCTCACCTAAAACGTTTCCGACGAGGGGGTGCTAACTGTTAAAAAGTAGGGTGTATATGAGCATTCGCGCCAGAACAGGCTTAAACGCATTATTATTTTCAAGTTTTAACTGGATAGAGCTTATCCTTCTGTTGTTTCGGTATTTTTAATAAAATCAGAAGGCGAAAAACCAAACTCTTTGGTGAAACATTGACGAAAATATTTCAGATCTGAGAAGCCAACCATGTAAACAACTTCAAAAACTTTATACTTCCTGGTCTTTAATAATTTTGCGGCTTCCTGCATGCGCAATGATCTTATATATTCAACGGGTGAAAGACCGGTTAGCATTTTTACTTTTTTATATACTAATGAGCGACTCATATTCAACACATCGCACAACTCATTAATATTAAAGTCAGGCTTATCAATATTAGCCATTAGCATTTCATGGATAGAGTGTAGAAATTTCTCATCAATAGTGTTATAGCCTTTGTTATTGTTTGTGGTTTCTGTATCGGGTGTAAACAGATTTCGGTAAAAGCGCATCAATGTTTCACGCGATTGTAAAAGATTGTGAATGGTTATTCCTAATATTTCCGGACTGAATGGTTTTGTTATGTAAGCATCGGCGCCGGTTTCAATTCCTTCTTTATGATGCGACAGACTTGATTTGGCTGTGAGCATAATGATTGGAATATGACTCGTGCGGATATTACTTTTAAGAAGTTTGCAAAAATCTATTCCATTCATAACCGGCATCATGATATCGGTAATGATTAAATCAGGATGATGATTAGTCGCGGATTCATTTCCTTCCGCTCCATTTGATGCTTCGAATATTCTATAGTCTTTCTCAAAGTATTCTTTCAAGAATCCGCGGATTTCTTCATCATCCTCCACAATGAGTAAACTCTTTAATCCTTTTTTTGATGTCTGATCATCTTCTATTTCAAGTGAAACTCCTTTTTCATGAATCTCATGCTCAGGATGACTATGATCGATTTCAGTTGTTGGTATAATTTCTTCTTCTCTAAAATGATCTTTGCCTAATGGTATTTTAATGCTGAAGGTAGATCCTTGCGATTCTACACTTTCAACAAAAATATCTCCCCGATGAAGGTGCACCAGTTTTTTTGCTAATGATAATCCAATACCAGAGCTCATCGTTCCTGAATTCGAGCCTCTGTTAAACCAGTCGAAAATGTTTCCGAGATGTTTTTTAGGAATGCCTACACCGTTGTCTTTTATTTTGATGCAGGCTCTGCCTTGCGGATATTTGTCTGTTACATGCCTCGACACAGAAACACTGATTTCATTTCCTTGTCCGATATATTTGAATGAATTCGAAATGATGTTATTTAAAACCATCTCTAACTTTTCTTTATCAAACCACGTCATGATGGCCGGATGATCAGCATGAAAATGAAAGTTTATATTCTTATGGTTTGCCAGCTCTTTGAACGTAATAAATATCTCTTCTACAAAAGCTACTATGTTATCTTCGCTTACCTTGAGAAGTACATTACCACTTTCAATTTTTCTATAATCTAAAAGCTTGTTGATGAGGTTTAATAATTTGTGTGCATTGCGATTTACCATTCTTAATTTTCGTCCCATGGGTGTCATGCTGGTTTCTTTTGCCAGCATTTCTTCAAGCGGACCAATC